>JAEZZV010000131.1 GCA_023418375.1 Actinomycetes bacterium
CGGCCGCCCCACGGCGGGGCGGGGCGGCGCGCCGGCACGGGCGGGCGCGACATCGTGCACGGCGGGCTGACGCCCGTCGGCGGAGGGCTGGGTCATCGTCGTCCATCATGGCTGCCGGGTCGACCGGCGTCGCCCGCGCCGCGCCCGGGCAGGGGGTGATCCACGCCGGCGCGAGGGGTTCGAGGCGTCAGACGACGCGCTTGCGCAGCTTGCGGCGCTCGCGCTCCGACAGCCCGCCCCAGATGCCGAACCGCTCGTCGTTGGCCAGCGCGTACTCGAGGCACTCGCCCCGCACATCGCAGCGGGTGCAGACCTTCTTGGCCTCGCGCGTCGAGCCGCCCTTCTCCGGGAAGAACGCCTCGGGGTCGGTCTGCGCGCACAGCGCGCGCTCCTGCCAGCCGAGCGCCGTCTCGTCGTCCGGCTCACCGAACAGCGGGAGCACCGGGGCCACGCCAGGCGCGGGACGGGTCACGTCGGTCGGGAACACTGCGTCGTCGTCGAGCAAGTTCCACATGGGGAGAGCCTCCGTGCCCTTCAGTGCCCGTCAGGCCGTACCAGCCCTGCGCGCGGGGAGTCGTGCGTCGTATCGTGCGTGAGGATGTGCGGGTGTCGCGTGCCGAGCGAATCGCTCTGAGAGAATTACACGCGTGTCATCCGCTGCCGTCAAGCCGGTCTGTGCTACAACCCGGCGCGCCACCACCGCCGGGCGGGTGAATTCCACCCGGTCCGGCGCGTCGCTCCCCCTGTCACTTGACGCGTGCACACGCGCGGGCATCCCTAGGCTGGGCCCGTGACCGCCGCCATGCCGATGCCCGGCCTCCTCGCCCGCCTCACCGCCGATCCCGGGCGCCCGCGCCTGACCTGGTACGGCGACGACGGCGAACGTGTCGAGCTCTCGGGCCACGTCCTCGACAACTGGGTCACCAAGACCGCGAACCTCCTCGTCGAGGAGTACCAGGCCGGTCCCCTGACCCGGGTCCTCCTCGACCTGCCGGTCCACTGGCGGTCGGTCGTCTGGGCGATGGCGACGTGGCGCGTAGGCGCGTGCGTGACGTTCCCGCCGGCGGGTCGGCCGGACCTCGTGGTGACCCACCAGCCCGTGCGGCACGTGGAGGGCGGCGTGGACGTCGTCGCCGTCGCCCTGCCCGCCCTGGCCAGGAGCATCGAGGGCGAGCTCCCCGCGGGGGCGGTCGACGCGACCTCGGCGGTCATGACGTACGGCGACCTGCTCACCTGGATGCCGGAGCCCAGCCCCGCAGCGCCCGCGCTCAAGGCCGGCGAGAGCCTCGTCGCGCACGCCTCGCTCGAGTCGTGGGCCCTCGGCGTGCTCGGACGTCACGGAGAGTGCCCGCCGGGCGGGCGGCTCCTCGTCTGCGTGCCCGCCGACGCCTACGAGGACGGGCTCGGCCTGGCGCTGGCGGCCCTGGCACTCGACGGGTCGGTGGTCCTGTGCGCACCGGGCATCGACGTCATGGCGCGCCAGCGGATCGCCCGCGCGGAGCTCGTGGTTGCCCAGGTGGTCACGGGCGACTGACCCGGCCGAGCCCGTGACGGCCGGGCAGGCGGACCGTCAGGGCACGTCGGCTTGGACCACCGTGCCGTGGCCGGTCACGGTGAGCGGCCCCTCCGCCGCGGGCACGAACACCGACTGGCCGCGGTCCAGCACGGCCTCGCCCTCCTCGGAGTGCACGGTGACGGTGCCGTCGACGCACAGCACGATCCTGGGGCCGCGGCCCGGCAGGGGATGGTTGCCACCGTTGTCGACGTCTGCGACCGAGAGCTCGAAGTCGTCGACGGGCGCGTAGAACACCTTCGCGGCGCCGTGGAAGACCTCCGGCGCCACACGGATCGGCGGGGCTGCCACGTAGTCCACATTGACGAGCAGCTCGGGCACGTCGACGTGCTTCGCCGTCAGTCCTGCGCGCAGCACGTTGTCCGAGTTCGCCATGATCTCCACGGCGAGTCCCCGGAGGTAGGCGTGCACGCCGCCTGCGGGGACGAACATCGCCTCGCCCGGCTCCAGGGTGACGGGGTTGAGCAGGAGCGACGTCACCGCCCCCGGGTCGCCCGGGTAGGCCTCGGCGAGATGGGCCACGGTGAGGTCGGCGCGCGGAGATGGCGACCCGTCCGCCAACCGGCGACGGCAGGCGTCGGCGAGAGCCTCCACCTCGCCGCTCGTCGGCCGAAGCTCGGGCTCGAGCAGCCGGCGGAAGGCCGTCCGGATGCCCCGGTAGGTCGGCTCCGCCACCAGGGCTGAGTGGAGGGTCACGGCCAGCGGGGCGTCCAGGCCGCTGAAGAGCTCGGCCGCCCGGCGCGGCGCCCGGAACCCTGACAGCGCCTCGAAGCGGGTGAGGGCGTACACGAGCTCCGGCTTGTGGTTGGCGTCCTTGTAGCTGCGGCGGGGGTCGTCGAGTGCGATGCCCGCGGCGTTCTCGGCCGCGAAGCCCTCGCGTGCCCGCTCGAGGTTCGGGTGCACCTGCAGCGAGAGCGGACGCTCGACGGCGATGAGCTTGAGCAGGTACGGCAGCGAGCGTCCGAAGCGGGCGACGACGTCGGCGCCGAGGTTGCGCTCCGGGTCGGCGATGATCATCGCGTCGAGTGCGACCGGCGCACCGTCGGGCATGGTCGCCCGCGACGGCGACGCAGGGTGCGCGCCCATCCACAGCTCGGCCACCGGTCCGCCGGAGGCACCGGTGCCCAGGACCTCGGGGATGGCCGTCGCCGACCCCCATGCGTAGTCCTGAGTCGGGTTGATGAGCCTGTGCACGTCCGCTCCCCCAGTCGTCGATGAGTCGGCGTCGATGCTAGCCATCTTGGCCGCACCCTCGTTCGCACCTTCGGCGCACCATGCGCCAGACTGGGGCGCCATGCGAGGGATCATCCTGGCCGGCGGCTCCGGCACACGACTTCACCCGATCACGATGGGCGTCAGCAAGCAGCTCGTCCCGGTGTACGACAAGCCGATGATCTACTACCCGCTCTCGACGCTGATCGCGGCGGGCATCCAGGACGTCCTGGTCATCACCACCCCCCACGACGCCGAGCAGTTCCGGCGCCTGCTGGGCGACGGCTCCCAGTTCGGCATCTCGATCGCCTACACCGTGCAGGAGGTCCCCAACGGGCTCGCCCAGGCCTTCGTCCTCGGTGCCGGCTTCGTCGGGAACCAGACCGCCGCGCTCGTGCTCGGGGACAACATCTTCTACGGTCCCGGCCTGGGCACCCGGCTCGCCCGCTTCGAGGCGATCGAGGGTGGCGCGGTGTTCGCCTACCGCGTCGCCGACCCGAGCGCCTACGGCGTCGTCGAGTTCGACGAGAACGGTCGAGCGCTGTCACTCGAGGAGAAGCCCGCAAACCCCAAGAGCAGCTACGCCGTGCCGGGCCTGTACTTCTACGACAACGACGTCATCGCCGTCGCCCGTGACCTGGCTCCCTCGGCCCGCGGCGAGTACGAGATCACGGACGTGAACCGTCACTACCTCGAGCAGGGCCGCCTCCACGTGGAGGTGCTCCCGCGTGGCACGGCCTGGCTCGACACGGGCACCTTCGACTCCCTGCTCGAGGCCTCGGACTTCGTCCGCACGGTAGAGCACCGCCAGGGGCTCAAGGTCGGCTGCCCGGAGGAGGTCGCCTGGCGGCGCGGGTTCCTCTCCGACGACGACCTGCGCGAGCGGGGTGAGCTCCTCGCCAAGTCCGGCTACGGTGCGTACCTGCTCGGTCTCCTCGAGCAGGACCGCTGAGGACCGGGCGCTCCGCTACCCGGTGGAGCGCCCCGCCGCCGCGCGCAGCGCCAGGAAGAGGCCGCGGGCGACCCCCGCGCCGAACATCGCGAGGAACGCCGGCGTGAGCATCGCGGCCGACCGCACCTCCTGGGCGGATCCGCCGACCGCGGCGACGACCGCGGGGACGGCGCCGGAAGCGGCGGCCAGTCCGGCGACGGCCACCGGCGGGCGGCGCACGAGGAGGACCGCACCGCCGATCGCGGCGGCCATGCCACCGACGATGACCGCACGGCCCGTGCCGGCGTGACCGAGGTACCCGTCGACGAACGTGGTGCCGCGGAAGTAGGCCTGGCGCGCGAACGCACGCAGCCCCGTCTTGCCGTGGTACTCGAACGCGAACTCGGGTGTCAGCCAGATGCGGTGCTCCGCGGCGATGTCCCTCAGCAGCCGCGTGTCGTCGCTCGAGAGGTGTGCCGCCTCCGCCCCGAAGAGCGACCCGAAACCGGTCATGGCTCCGGTGAGCACCTCGCGCGGCAGCAGCAGACACCCGGTGCCCTTGGGATACCTGTCGAACTCCTCGGCATCGAAGGAGACCAGGCGCGGGCGGGACATGTAGGCCCGCCACCCCACCTTGACCAGGCCCGACCAGAAGGCGGCGTAGGGGTTGCCGGGGGCGGTGTCGACGTGCCCGCACCACACGGTGCGCTCCGGGTGCGCGGCCAGCTGCGACCGGATCCACCCCAGGGCGCCCGGGCGCACGATGACCCTGCTGTCCAGCAGGAGCACGATGGCCTCGACGGCCTCCTCGATGCCGACGCGACGCGCCTCGAACCGCCCGGCGTTCGCCTGGTGCAGGACCCGGATCCGGCCGTCGGCCGCGAGGGCGTCGAGGACCGCGGCCGTGCCGTCGGTGCTGCCGTCATCGACGACGACGACGTCCAGGCGGAGACCGGCGGCCTCGCCCTCACGCAGCAGCGCCTCGAGACACCGACCGATCCACTGTTCCTCGTCGTGCACGGGGATGACGACGCTCAGCGCGTCGAGCGGCGTTGCGCTCGGATCGGTGGCCGTCACAGCTCGACCGTACGCCCCGTCGCCGCGGACTCCAGCACCGCCTCCGCGACGCGCACCGTCGCCAGTCCCTCGACCATCGTGACGACGTCGTCGGAGATCCCGAGCACGGCGTCGCGGAAGGCCTCGTGCTCGACGAGGAGCGGCTCGCGCTTGCCCAGCGCGTACCGGACCATGTCACCCTCGGTCATCCCCCGGAAGCCGGCGAGCGACTCCCAGGTGGTCTCGGCAGTGCCGTTCGCGTAGTACGTGAGGTCCGCCGTCAGGGTGTCCGCCACGAGGGTGCCGAGCTCGCCGGTCACCACGGTCGAGCGCTCCTTGAGCGGCGAGAGCCAGTTGACCAGGTGGGTCGCGATGATGCCACCCTCCAGGTCGCCCACGAAGGCCACCAAGTCCTCATGCTGACGGCCCGACTTGACGGCCACATGTGCCGCGACGCTGCGGTACCGGGCCTGCGCCACCCAGGCAGTGAGGTCGATGTCGTGGCTGGCGAGGTCCTTGACCACGCCGACGTCGGCGATGCGCGGCGGGAACGGACCCTGGCGCCGCGTCGAGACCTGGTAGACCTCCCCCAGCTGCCCGCCCTCGATCCGCGCACGCATCGCGCGCAGGGCCGGGTTGTACCGCTCGATGTGCCCGACGGCGCCCACCAGGCCTCGGTCCGCGAAGGCGGCGGCGAGTCGCGCGGCCGACTCGGCGGACTCGGCCAGGGGCTTCTCGATCATCGTGTGCACGCCCGCCTCGGCCAGCGCGAGGCCGATCGCCTCGTGCGCGCTCGTGGGCACGGCGACAACCGCGTAGTCGATGCCGGCAGCGACGAGGTGCTCGACCGATGCGCCGACGTCCATGCCGGCCGCGGCGCCGTGCACGTCACCACCGGGGTCGGCGACCGCGACGAGCCGGACACCGGGCAGCGAGCGCAGCACACGTGCGTGGTGGCGACCCATCATCCCCAGGCCGATGAGGCCCGCGCGCAGGTCCGCCATCACGCACCGGCCTTCGCGACCGCGTTGACGGCGGCGACGATGCGCTCGAGGTCGTCCTGGGAGAGGGCGGGGTGCACGGGCAGCGAGAGGACCTCGGCGCACGCCGCAGCGGTGACCGGCAGGTCTGCGGCCACGCCGAACGACGGGAGCTCGTGGTTCGGGATCGGGTAGTACACGCCGGAGCCGACGTGGTGCTCTGCGGCGAGTGCCTGGGCGAAGGCATCCCGCCCCTCGGGAACCCGGATCGTGTACTGGTGCCACACGTGCGTGGCGCCGTCCGCGACCGTGGGCACGACGACACCCTCGAGATGGGCGGACAGGAACTCCGCGTTCGCCCGGCGCTGGGCGGTCCACCCAGGCAGCTTGCCGAGCTGCACGCGGCCGATCGCCGCGTGCAGGTCGGTCATCCGCGCGTTGAAGCCGACGACCTCGTTCTCGTAGCGGCGCTCCATGCCCTGGTTGCGGAGCAGGCGCACGGCGCGGGCGATCTCCTGGGTCGCGCACGAGACCATGCCGCCCTCACCGGACGTCATGTTCTTCGTCGGGTAGAGGCTGAACATGGCGAAGTCACCGAAGGTGCCCACCGGCGCTCCCTGCCAGGAGGCCCCGTGGGCCTGTGCGGCGTCCTCGAAGAGCCGCACACCGTGCCGGTCGGCGACGGCTCGCAGGCCGGTCATGTCCGCGGGGTGGCCGTACAGGTGCACCGGCATGATCGCGGCGGTGCGCTCCGTGAGGACGCGCTCGACGGACGACGCGTCCAGGCAGTACGTGGTCGGATCGATGTCGGCGAAGACAGGGGTCGCACCGGTGAGTGCCACCGAGTTGGCGGTGGCCGCGAAGGTGAACGACGGTACGACCACCTCGTCGCCGGGGCCGATGCCCGCGGCGAGCAGCCCGAGATGCAGGCCGGCGGTGCCCGAGCTCACTGCGACGCACGTGCGCCCGCCGACCAGCTCCCCGGCGAACTCCTCCTCGAACGCGGCGACCTCGGGACCTTGAGCGACCATCCCGCTGCGCAGCACACGATCGACCGCCTCCCGCTCCTCGTCACCGATGAGCGGCTTGGCCGCGGGAATCATGCTCGGGCTCATGCCTCACCTTCCTGGGCTGGTGTCAGCGCCAGCCCTGAGTCGACCTGCTCGTAGACCTCACCCGTGGCAGGGCAGCGCCATCGCGAGGCAGCGCCCGGCTCCGCCCCTACCTCCTCGAGCCGCACGCCCGCGCGGCCCACCCAGCCGATGCGACGCGCCGGCACTCCGGCGACGAGCGCGTGGTCCGGCACGTCGTGCGTCACGACCGCCCCCGCCGCGACGGTGGCCCAGCGCCCGACGACCACGGGCGCTACGCAGACCGCGCGCGCGCCGATCGCCGCACCCTCGCGGAGCGTGACGCCGACGGCCTCCCAGTCGTGGGCGCTCTTCAGGCTCCCGTCCGGGTTCACGGCGCGCGGGAAGGTGTCGTTCGTGAGCACCGCGGCCGGCCCGACGAAGACGCCGTCCTCGAGGATGGCGGGCTCGTACACGAGCGCGTAGTTCTGGATCTTGCAGCGGTCACCGACGCGCACCCCGGTACCGATGTACGCGCCCCGACCGACGACGCACTCGTCGCCGATGACGGCGTCACCGCGGACCTGCGCCAGGTGCCACACCGAGGAGCCCTCGCCGATCACCGCTGTCGGGTCGACGTCAGCCGAGCCGAGGATCCTTGCCACGCGCCACCTCGAGACCGCACCCTGAGCCCGCCGGGCGCGGACCGCGCCCGAGCCTAACAACGCGCACCAGAGCACCGTCGGACTTCGGTCCTGACGTCCCGGGTCAGGCGCCCAGGGCCTCGAGTGCGTCCGCGACGACAGCGCTCGGACGGTGCGCGTCGAGCGTCGAGCGCTGGCGGTATCGCTCGTGGTCCCGGAGGAAGTCCTCGAGCTTGTCGATGCTGAAACGCGTGAGGACCATGCTCCGGCCCTCGCCGTCGGGCCGTTCCGTGTGCACGCGGTGGACCGCGCACGGGATGCCGAGGTGCGCGCTCTCCTCCTGCAGGCCCCCGCTGTCGGTGACCACGAAGGTCGCCCCGGCCAGCACGGGCTGGAAGGCGACGTAGCTCAGCTTCTCCCGCAGGAGGAACCGTTCCTCGTCGAACAGGTCCATGAGCCCGTACTCACGCAGGCGGTCCCGCTCCGAGGCGCCGACGAACATCACGACCGGCACGGTGCGGGAGTAGCTGCGCAACGCCTCCAGGACTGCCGACAGCAGCTCACGACTCCGGACGAGCTCGAAGCGGTGCAGGGTCGCGATCCCGTAACGCTCGGGAAGCCTGAGGTCGGACGGAACCGGATGCTCGATCGCCTCGCGCATCGCGTCCAGGACGGTGTTCGCACCCGTCACGACCACGGCGCCCCGGTGCCGGCGGAGGTTGCGCGCCTCGCGCACGGTCGGTGGGAAGTGGATGTCCACGAGCCGCCCGGCCACGCGCCGGTTCAGCTCCTCGGGGAACGGATGCATGAGGCTGCCGCTGCGCATGCCCGCCTCGACGTGCCCGACGCGGGCCCCGAGCAGCCGCCCGACCAGCGCGCCGATCGGCGCCGTGAACGTGTCACCGTGGACGAGCACCACGGGCGGAGTCCCATCGGCGAGGAGACGACCCTGCAACGCGCGACGACGGCGCAGGACGGTGCGGGCGAGCGCGAACACCCATGCCGGCACGTCGGCCGGACGGACGAGGTTGCTCGCATGCTCCCGCGGCACGAGCCAGATCTCCGGCGCCGGCAGACGGAGGTCGGCGAGCGTCTCGGCGAGCTCGTCCACGTGCTGGCCGGTGTACCAGATCTCGCACCGGCGACCGCGAGCCGTGAGCTCGTGGTGCACAGGCGCGATCTTGATCAGCTCGGCTGTCGTGCCGACGATGAACGCGATCACACGCACCTCCTCACCTGGGCCGCCTGAGGTCGGCGACCACGCTGCGGCCCTGTCAGGACACCCGAGCCCCGCCGAACCTACCCGCTCCCCGCTCCGGCGCGGGCCTCGCGCCCGACGCGCCCGGCCTGGACGAGCAGGAGCCCGACGAGCGCGGCGGCTCCGACGCCGCCGTTGACGGCGACGAACGTCTCGACGGACGGCAGCGCGAGGCTGCCGAGGACCCACTGGGCGACCGCGAGGCCGACGAGCACGCCCACACCGGTGCGGCTGCTCGCCGCGGTCACCGGGATGAGCAGGCCTTGAGCCATCGCCCACGGGACGTAGGACAGGGCCAGCATCGGCAGCAGCTCGCCCGTCCGCGCGTACCCGGCGCCGAAGATCGAGGCGACCAGGTCGCCGAGCACGACGACCGCGCCCACCATGACCACCGCGCCGGCGAGGGACGTACCGAGCACGACGCCCACACCGAGGCGGGTCAGCGACGCGTCCCGTCGGCGGGCGACGAATCGCGGCAGGAGGTAGAGCGAGAGCGTCGTCGGCACGATGAGGACCGTCTTGACGACGGTGGCCGCGGCGGCGTAGGCGCCCGCGACGTCGTCATCCACGTACGAACGGACCAGCACGACGTCCATGCTGATCAGCCACGTGAAGGCGATGGTCAGGGCCATCACGACGACGGTGTCGGCCGTGAAGGCACGTCCCGCCGTGGCCAGGCCCAGCCGCCGCACCTGCACCCCCGAGCCGGCAGCGGCGGCGACCGACGTGAGGAGCAGCACGCTCAGGACACCGACGGCGGCCAGGCCCAGGGTGAGGGCTGCCAGGCTCAGCGCGAGCTGGGCGAGCTGGACCCCTGTCGTCCAGAACACGACGGCTCGCGCCCGCCCCGTCCCCTGCAGGAGCCCCTGGGCACGCGCGAACAGGAAGTACGGGGCCACCGTGAGGGCGACGAAGGCGACTGCCATCCCCGAGGTACCCGAGGCACCGTCCAGGAGTGGGGACGCAACGACGACACCGACCGTGCACACGGCACCGAGCACGAGTGCCTCGACGGTGGAGCCGTCAAGTCGCCGCCGCTCCCCGCGGTCGACGGGTTCTGCGGTGCGGCCGTGTGCCGCGACGACGGCGACCGAGTTCCGCAGGGCGGTGCTGCCGACCGAGGCGACGTTGATCAGGGCGAGGAACGACGCAAGGAGCCCGTAGCCGGACGGGCCGAGCCCGCGGATGACCGTCAGCTGGAACGCCGCGGTGGACAGGACCCCGACACCGCTGACGACGAGGACTCCGGCCATGGCCCGTCCGTGCCGTGCCAGATGGCCCCGGGCGGCGCCCGTCGGCCGCTCCGCGGGGCCCGGCTCGGGAACCGGGGCGATCATGCCGGTCCTGACGCGCCCGCCGACGGCTCTCCACGGTCCCGGTCGTCGGGCGCCGAGGCGCGGCCGGCTGCGGGCACACCGGGTGGCACCAGCACCGTGTCCTGTCCGGGCACGTCGTCGTCGCCCGAGCCGCCCGGCGCGGCGGGGCTCACCGCGACGAGGTCATGGGAGAGGAGGACCAGCGCACCGGCGAGCGCGGCCGAGCCCAGGAGCCAGACCGCCATCGGCCCGGGCGCCGCCCCCTGCCACCACCACTCGCGGGTCGCGCCGAGGTTGAGCCCGGCCGCGTCCGTCCCCGCGACGTACCTGCCGATGTTGAGGTGCAGGGCCAGGGCGTTCGCCCCGCTGACGGCGAGGACGGCCAGCCAGCGCTGCGCGGGCGAGACCCGGATCCCCTCGCCGGTGAGGCGGCAGAGCGCCACGACGGCGAGGATGACCAGCAGCGGGTGGATGTAGCGCGGCTGGACGAACATGCCCACCGGGACCCCCGACAGGTACTGGATGTAGGCCGGGATCAGCCATGCGGCCAGCGCGACGACGGCCAGGGCGACCGCCTGGCCCCGCCGGACCCCGCGCAACCCGGTCACGACGGCCGTCGCGAAGAGCCCGAACATCGCCACCCACACGATCGGCGGCATCGACGTGTCGAGCCAGCCCAGGCCCCACTTGCCGAGGGCACCCACCCACAGCTCGGGCACGTCCGTCAGCAGGTCGACGACGCGGCTCACGCTCGCGGCCTGCGCCTCGGCGCCCTCGACGGCCGACGACTGCCCCGCCATGAAGAACGACAGCGCCGAGGCGACGCCCAGGACCGCCGGGTAGACGGCGCGGACGAGGAACTCGCGCCGCGGACGGAAGGTCACGGCGAGCGCCGCCCCCACGGCGAGGGACGCGTACAGCGCCGCGTCCGCGCGAGCCCCGGCGCCGAGCAGCACCGCGGCGCCCGCGAGGGCGCCGGAGAGCCACTGCCGCGTCCGGTCCCGCTCGGTCATGTGGACGACGAGGGCGACGAAGGTCAGGGCGGCCGACGTCATCGCCCAGCTGCTCGGGTTGATCGAGGGCACGATGAAGACCCCGAGGGGCACGAACGTGACGGCGACGGCGGCGACGAGCGCCCGGCGCAGCGGCGCCGAGGCGAGGGCGAACGCCGCCGCGACGCCGAGCACGAAGACGACGGCGTTGGCCACGCGCATGGCGAGCACGGAGCGGGACACGTCCTGCCCCACGAAGACGGACATCGCGGCGTAGAAGACCGGAGGGTAGTCACCTCCGTTGAAGTTCGCCCGCGTCGTCGGCGCGAGCTCGCCTGTGGGGTCCGTGAGCGCGGTGCCCTGGCACGCGGCGCTCATCTCGGGGTGGAACGCGTAGCAGTGGGTGTCGAGAAGGCCTTCGGGGACCAGTCGCTCGCCGTCGCGCGAGCCCGGCTCGCAGACGCCGTCGCGGTCACCGCCGGCGCACCAGATGCTGGCGAGGTGGTAGTCCTCGTCGGGCGAGGCGCCGACCGGTGACGCGAAGGCCCACATGGCCAGGGCCACGAGGACCAGGACGGCGCCGGCCACCTGGCGGACGGCCGGCTGACGCAGCATCTGCCAGCGGCGGTCGAGCACGCGAGCACGCTACCAGGAGGCACACCGCTCGGGCCGTCCGGTGCCCAGGGCCGACGTCGGTACAGTTCGGGTGTGCCCGACACCGCACCGCGCCTCGTGGTGATCATCCCCGCATGGAACGAGGAGACGACCATCGCCACCGTCGTGGACGAGGTCCGGACCGCCCTCCCGCACGCGGACATCCTCGTCGTCAACGACGGCTCGACCGACGCGACGTCCGCACTGGCCCGGCACGCGGGAGCCCGGGTGCTCGACCTCCCCGTCAACCTCGGCGTGGGCGGGGCGATGCGTGCCGGGTACCGCTTCGCACAACGGCGCGGGTACGACGCGTCCGTCCAGCTGGACGCCGACGGGCAGCACGACCCACGGGCCGTCCCGCTGCTCCTCGACCCGGTCCTGGACGGCCGTGCCGACGTGGTCATCGGCGCACGGTTCGCGGGAGTCGGCGCCTACTCCGTCGGCTGGGTGCGCAAGGTGACGATGCGCTTCCTGTCGTTCGTCCTGTCGCGGGTCTCCGGCACCTCTCTGACGGACACCACCTCGGGCTTCAAGGCGTGCGGACGGTCGGCCATCGCACAGTTCGCCGCCGAGTACCCGGCCGAGTACCTCGGCGACACCATCGAGTCCCTGGTCATCGCCTCGCGTGCGGGGCTTCGGATCCGCCAGGTGCCGGTGGAGATGCGGCCGCGTGCGGGGGGCCGCCCCTCGCACGGTCCCGTCAGGTCCGCTGTGTTCCTGGTCCGGGCCATCCTCGCCATGCTCGTGGCGCTCACCCGCCCGGCTGCCACCGTGACCGGAGCGCCCCGATGACCGGCTACGCGTTCGCGGTCGGCGCCTGCGTCGTCGTCGTCGGGGTCCTGCTGCTGCTGCTGCGGACCAGACGGATCCGGGAGAAGTACGCCGGCGTCTGGCTGGCCCTGGCCGCGGTGATCGTCGTCCTGGCGGTCTTCCCGGACCTCGCGACCAGCCTCGCCCGGCTCGTCGGCGTGACGACCCCGGTCAACCTGCTCTTCGCGACGGCGTTCGTCGTGCTTCTCGTGGTGTGCATCCACCTGTCGACCGAGCTGTCCCGCGTGGAGGAGACGACGCGGACCGTCGCGGAGGAGGTGGCGCTCCTGCGTCTCGACGTCGAGGAGCACTGGTCGGCGCCGGACGAGCCGCCCGCCGATCAGGAGCGCGGCGAGTCCACGTCGACCGACTGAGCCCTCCGGGTCGGCCGTCGCGCTATGTCGGCGTCGGTCGTCGGTGCCTGGCGCCCCTCAGCCCAGCACGTCCGCCGCCGCCAGGGCCCACCGCTCGTCCCAGGGCCCGATGGGCTCCACCCCTGCCGCCGTCAGGCTCCCATGGCTCAGGACGGAGAACGCCGGTCGCTGCGCGAGGGCACCGAAGGCCGCCGTGGTCGTGGGCTGGACGACCGACGCGTCGAGCCCAGCGGAGACGACCACCGCGCGCGCGAAGTCGAACCACGACGTCAGGCCCCCGGACGTGCCGTGGTAGGTGCCCGCGGGCGCCTCCCGTGCGACGAGCCGCAGGATGAGGTCGGACAGGTCGACGGTCCACGTCGGCTGGCCGACCTGGTCGTCGATCACCTGGACCGAACCGCGCTCGCGGGCAACGCGGGCGATCGTCGACGGGAAGCTGCGCCCGTGGGCGCCGTACAGCCACGCGGTCCGCACGACCAGGTGGTCGGGGCACTCGGCCCGGACCGCCCACTCGCCCGCGAGCTTCGTGCGCCCGTACGCCGACTGCGGGGCGACGGGGGCGTCCTCGGCGTAGGGCACCTGCTCCGCACCGCGGAACACGTAGTCCGTCGAGACCTGCACCATGCGGGCCCGCGCGCGGTGGGCGGCGCGGGCCAGGTGCCCGGCGCCGACGGCGTTCACCGCAAAGGCTGCCGGCTCGTCGCCCTCGGCCGCGTCGACCGCCGTGTAGGCGGCGCAGTTCACCACGACGTCATGGCCCGTCACCGCCTCGTGGCACGCCGCCGCGTCGGTGATGTCGACGGTGTCGCGGTCCACGCCCGTCACCTCGTGGCCCTGCGCCGACAGCATCGTCGTCAGGTCGCGCCCGAGCATGCCGTTCGACCCCACCACGATCCAACGCACCGCTGCCCTCCTCCGACGACGTCCGGTCGAGAATAGCGGGCCGCTAGAGTGACGCACCGACGAGAGGATGCCGGATGCCGTTCCGCGAGCTTGCCATCCCGGGGGCGTGGGAGTTCACCCCGACGCAGCACGGGGATCCCCGGGGAGTCTTCCTGGAGTTCTTCCAGGGCGAGCCGTTCCGGGAGACCGTCGGCCACCCGTTCGGCCTTGCGCAGGGCAACTGCTCCGTGTCCGCGGCGGGCGTCCTCCGGGGCATCCACTTCGCGGACGTACCACCGGGCCAGGCCAAGTACGTGACGTGCGCGAAGGGCGCGGTCTGGGACGTCGCCGTCGACCTGCGCGTCGGCTCCCCGACCTTCGGCCAGTGGGACGCCGTCCTTCTCGACGACGTCGACCGACGCGCGATCTACCTCTCGGAGGGCCTCGGCCACGCGTTCATGTCGCTCGAGGACGACTCCACGGTCCTCTACCTCTGCTCGACCCCGTACGCGCCGGGCCGGGAGCACGGCGTCCACCCGCTCGACCCGACCATCGGGATCACCTGGCCCACGCACGGCCGGGACGGGAGCCCACTCACCCCGTCCCTCTCAGCCAAGGACGAGGTGGCGCCCACGCTCGCCCAGGCGCTGACGAGCGGCCTGCTGCCGACCGACGAGGCGGTCGCCCAGCTCCGGCGCACGCTGGGCTGAGCGGGAGGTCCGCGCCGGTCAGCCCGGGCGACGCAGACCCCGACGCGGTCCGACGCGACGGGCGCGCTCGTACGCGTCGACGTGCCGCTCGGCCGCCGCGGTCCACGTGAAGCCCTGCGCCCGCTGCAGGGCCGCCTCGCGGAGCCCGGCCCGCCGCTCGGGCGCGTCGAGGAGGTCGGCGAGCGCGTCTGCGATGTCGTCCTCCGACGTGCCGCAGTAGGCGACCGCATCCCCGCCCACCTCCGGCAACGACAGCTCGCGCGTGGTGAGCACCGCCGCTCCGCAGGCCATCGCCTCGAGCACCGGCAGGCCGAAGCCCTCGCCGAGGCTCGGGTACGCGACGACCTCGGCGCCCGCGAGCAGCGGCGCGAGATCGGCCAGCGGGAGGTACCCGGGCCGCACGAGGCGCAGGTCGGCTGGAACGGCGCTCACGACGCCGTCGAGCTCCTCGTCCCACCCCCGGGCGCCCGCGAGGACGAGGGCCGGTGCGTCCGCACGGCCGGTGGCGACCCGCACCCAGGCGCGGACGAGGGCCGGGACGTTCTTGCGTGGCTCGAGGGTTCCGAGGAAGGCGACGTAGCCACCGTCGAGCCCCAGCTCCCGGCGCACGCGCGAGACGTCCGCCACCGACGCCGGGCGGAAGACCGTGGTGTCGACGCCGTGGTGCGCCACCACGAACGCGCGGGGGTCCGCGCCGACGTAGCGCGTGACCTCGCGCGCGGTGGCGTCCGACGGGGTGACGAGCACCGCCGCCGACCGCGCCGCCAGCCGGGTCCAGGTCCGGAAGAAGCGACGTTTGACGGGCAGGTGGACCTCGGGATGGCTGAAGAAGGTCGCGTCGTGCACCGTGACGACGACGGGGACCGGCGCCGCGAGCGGAAACGTGTAGTGCGGCGAGTGGAGCACGTCCGCCCGTGTGCGCCGGGCCAGGAGGGGAAGACCGGTCTGCTCCCAGGCGAGCCGGGCGGGCCGGCGTCCGACCGGGCCGGGAGCGGCGACGACCTCCGCGCCGGGGAGCAGGGCGGACGTCGCGGGCGCGTCCCTCACCTGGGCCGCGACCACGAGGTCGACGCCGAGCCCCGCGATCGCCGGCAGGACGGAGTCGAGGTAGCGGCCGACGCCTCCCCGGTCGGCAGGGATCGCGGTCGCGTCGACGAGCACTCGCACGGGCCGATGCTACGGGCAGGGCGAGCGCCTCCGTACCGCGGGCGCCGGACGCCCGGTGCCGGACGCCCGGTGCCGGGTCGCCGGCGCCGGGCGGCGTTCCGGTCAGCGGAACGTGAGCGGGGTGTCCCCGGCCGTGCCGAAACGGAACCAGCCTTCGGCGACCCCACGGTCGAAGTAGTTGGTGAGGTACCACATGCCACCCCGGAAGACTCCGAGGGTGTCGGTGCCGTCGCGGTTCCAGTCGCCGACCATGGGCCGGTCGCCGGGCGAGCCGAAGCGGAAGACGCCCTCGGCGATGCCCGTCTCCGGGCGGTTCGTCAGGTACCACCAGCCGCCGCGGAAGACGCCCACCGTGTCGATGTCGTTGTTGTCCCAGTCCCCGACCACCGGGATGTCGCCCGCCTGGCCGTAGCGGTACGCGACGTCGCCGGGGCCGGACGTGTTGGAGCTGCGCAGATACCACATACCCCGGCGGAAGACACCGAGCGTGTCGACGCCGTCGCCGTCCCAGTCGCCGACGACCGGGACGTCGCCCGGGGAGCCGAACACCGCGACGACGTCGCCGGCCCCCGAGGTGTTCGAGTTGCGCAGGAACCAGGTCCCGTCGCGGAACACGCCGGCCGTCTTGGTCCCGTTGCCGTCCCAGTCACCCATGACGACGTGGTCCCCGGGGTTGCCGAACGCGAAGAAGTGGTCCGCAGGACCGTCCGTGTAGCTGCTCCGGAAGTAGAACCTGCCGTCGCGGGTGAGTGCCGGGGAGTCCACCGGCAGCGGTCCCCCGTTGCTGCCGCTCGGTGGCGTCGTCGGCGCCGGCGCGCCGACGCGCAGCTGCGCCGTCGCGCCCACGCCCGCCACGGTGACGATCGTCGACGTCGACGGAACGGCCCAGGACGCGCCCGCGGGCAGTGCGGGCGCCGCGAACGCCTGCGCCGGCGCCATGTCGAGCAGGTAGCTGCGCGGGATGCCGAAGCCGTCGGTCGTCCGCAGGTGCACCTGGACGCCCGCCCAGGCCGGCTTGCGCTGGTCGCGGCCGGCGCTCGGACGGTAGTCGACGAAGACGTCGCCACCGGAGATCGGGACCCGGACACCCCGCAGGGCGGAGACACTGCTCAGGGGCGCGATGTCGATCGCCTGCTGGACGGTCCCCTCGGTGACGGTCTGCACGCTCGCGAAGCCCAGGGACTCCGCGAGCGCCGTGTTGAGACTGCCCGTCGTCCCGTTGAGGAAGGCGACCCCCATCACGTCGGCGTGGTCGCCGTACTCGTCGACGGAACAGCCGGACCAGGGCACCGTGAGCTGGACCCGCTGCCCGGACGCCGTGCACGTGAGCTTGGAGGCATGCCCCAGGCCGAAGTTGTGCCCGAGCTCGTGCGCGAAGACGTCGGGAGCTGCGTCCCCGTTCACCCAGACCTTGCCGTAGCCCCCGACGGTCGCGCGGCCTGCCCACCCGCCGCATGCAGCCCACTTCGGGAAGTACACGACGACGTGCCGCAGGTCGCTCGACCCGGCGACGCCGTGTGCGGCGAGCGCGTCGTTGAAGAGCGTGTTGAGCCCGGCGTCGGTGCAGGCCGACGGCGCAGGCACGGTGCGGTAGTCGCGCACGTCGACCGAGCCGAACGCGATCCGGCCGGCGGACTGCTCGTACCAGTAGTCCGCCGAGGTCTGGGCGACCGACCGCAGCGTGGCCGTCGAAGCGGCCGTTGAAGGGGCCGTGGCATTCGTCCACTTCACCGGGAGCACGGTCAGCGTGTGCGCCCCGGCGACCTGGCCCTCGGCGGTCCCCGACGCGGCCGGATCGACGAGCGTGACGTCGGTCACGTCCACGGCAGGCGCCGGAGCGTTCAGCTCGGCGAGCGCCTCCTCGGTCCCGAGGCCGTTCGCGTCGAGCTCGAGGCGCACCTCCGAGCCGCTCGGCGCCTCGGGCACGACCTCCTCCGGCAGTGCGTACAGCATCCCGTCGACCTCGACCGCGCTCGTGACCAGCAGGTCGGGCGCGCCGGGCTCGGTGGAGTCGGTGATCACGTGCTGCAGGGTCCCGTCGACCACGACGTCGTCCGCGCCGTCGACCTGGGCGACGGCCGGGGCGGCGAAGGTGCAGGCCACAGCGAGCCCCGCGAGGGTGCTCACCTGTCGCCTCAAGGTCGAACGCTTCATCACCTAGCACCTCATCTGTTGCCGGGAGCGGGAGTCACCGGGTTAATCGGCACCATGCGCCGGAGGCTTGAGCCTGACGTCCGGTCCACCCCATGACCAGCCGAGCGGCGCCCGCCCAGTACGATCGACCGGTGAGCGACGCGCCTTCCGTTGCCGTCGCCATGACGGTGGAGCAGCTGTGGCAGCCCGTCCCCGGCGGCTCGGGCACCTACGTCAAAGAGCTCGCCCGGGCCCTGCTCACGCGGTCGGACACCGACCTCGTGGGCGTGACCGCCCGGCACGCCGCGCAGCCCATCGGCGACTGGGCACCCCCGACAGGGCTGCGCGTCGTTGCCTCGCGACTCCCGCGGCCGCTGCTCTACGAGACCTGGACGCGCCTGCGCGGCCCACGCCTGCCGCTCGGCGACAGCCCACGGCGGGTGGTGCACGCGACCACCTGGGCCGTCCCGCCGGTCCGACCCCCGCACGCGCTCGTCGTCACGGTGCACGACCTCGCCTTCCTGCGGGATCCCGGGCACTTCACGCGGCGTGGCAACGGCTTCTTCCGGCGTGCGCTCGCCGTGGTCCGCGAGGAGGCCGACGCGATCATCGCCGTCTCGTCGACGACGCGTGACGACTGCCTGGCCGCCGGCCTCGCCCCCGAGCGCGTCCACGTGGTCCCCAACGGGGTGGCCGTGCCGCCGACGCCGCCCGAACGTGTCGCCGAGCTGCGGCAGCGTCTCGGCCTCCGGCGCCCGTACGTGCTGTGGTGCGGCACGCTCGAGCCGCGCAAGAACGTGCCCGGCCTGCTGCGCGCCTTCGCCCATGTGGTCCAGGACCACGACGTGGATCTGGTCCTCGCCGGCCCGACGGGGTGGGGAGCAGCCACCGACGTGGTCGCTGCCCTTCGCGAGCTCCCCGAGGACCGCGTGCACCGCGTCGGGCCGCTCGCGCACGCGGACCTCCACGCGGCGTACGCCGGGGCCGCCGCGTTCTGCTTCCCCTCGTTCTGGGAGGGCTTCGGGCTGCCGGTCCTCGAGGCGATGGCGCACGGCGTTCCCGTCGTCACGTCCGCAGGCACCTCGACCGCCGAGATCGGCGCGGGCGGTGGCGCCGTCCTCGTGGATCCTCGGGATGCGGGCTCCATCGCTGAGGGCCTGCACCGCGCTCTGAGCTCCGACGAGTCCGCGGCGGCCGTGGCCCGCCGGCACGCCGCCACCTACTCCTGGGCGCGCTGCGCCGAGGAGACGACGGCGGTCTACCGCTCCGTCATGCAGTGACACGGCGGTGCGGGCCCGGGACGACGGCCCCGCTGCCGTGCCTCAGCGGTCCAGCGACGGAAGCCCGAGGTCACGCACCTGCAGGTCTCGGAGGACGACGGGCCCCCCGGTGACCACGGTGATCGCCGTCGTCGTCCCCGGTGCCGCATCGAGCACCACATCGAGCACACCGCCGACGCTGGGAAGGTCGATCACCTGCCCTCCGACCGACAGCTGGACCGGGACAGCCTGCTGCTCCTCCGCCGCCACGGTGTGCACGGCCCCCGCAGTGCGGGCGGTGAGCCGCACGCGGACCGCGGCGGGCCGGTCGTTGACGAGCACGACGCTCGAGGCCGTCTCGCTCAGGGCGACCGCGGGGGCGCCGTCGGGCGTGTTCACGGAGGACGCCTCCGCGCCCGCATAGGCGGTCACCGGAGCGAGGATCGAGTCGCGCCACGCCGTCAGGGCGTCGGGTGGGTTGGCCGCCGCCAGGTCCGACGCGCGCCCCGCGAGCCCGTAGAGCAGGTACCGGCCGTCGTCCGACGCGGCGAGCGGGGACCCGACGGCCGCCGTCAACGCGCCCTCGAGCTCCGCCGCGGCCTGCGGCCCGTAGGCGACCCGGTCGACCATCACGCCGGAGAAACCGACGAGGGCCAGGGCGTCCGCCATCTCGTCCGCCGGCAGGGTCGCGACGGCGAACGGCCAGTCGGTGGTCGGGCGGCCCTTGATCCCACCGGCCGACCACCGGAGCGTGGCCGAGTGCAGATAGGGCACCAGGTAGTCGGTGTCGTAGACGCCGTTCACGGGCGGGGTCTCCGGGAAGCCCGCGTGCGGGAGCTGGAAGACCGCCGCCTCCGCCGGCAGTGCCTCCTCGACGGTCGTGATCCACCGCTCGTCAGCCGCGTACCGGGCGGCCAGGCCGTCGTGGTCGGGTGCTGCTCCCGGCGTCACCTGGTCGAACGTACCGACGAGCAGGACGGTGCCGGCGAGGATCCAGGCGACTGCGGTCCGGCGTCGCGGGGGCATCGACCGGCGCACTGCCGATCGGGCCACCCACGCGTCGATGATCAGGCCGACCACCGCCAGGCACAGGAGCGCGATGACGATGGACATCCGGTTCCAGCCGCGCAGGCTCGCCGTGACGAACGAGACGAACGTCGCCAGCCCGCCCACCGTCGAGGACAGGAACGCCACGAGGATCAGCAGGCTCAGGCCCGACAGCGTCTGGGTCCGCGCCGCCTGCTCATCGGGCACCGAACCCGCCGGGACGCGCCCCGTGCGCACCGCCAGCCCGTAGCCGATGAGCACGAAGGCTGCGACGAGGCCGGCGGCGGCGACGACGCCGAGCACCGGCTGCTCGGACATCAGCGGGTAGGTGGCGTCGTACTTCGCCCGGATCTCGGCCAGCGGCCCGACGCGGTGACCGGGGACGGGCAGGAGGAGCTGGCTGAGCTTGAGCGCGTAGACCTCGACCTCGGCGCGTCCGCGCACGAAGCCCGCCGCGCTGTCGCCGTTCGCCCGCGCGTAGAGGACGTCGGGGGCCATGTTCGCCAGCACGGTGAGCACGACGACCGAGCCCGCGACCACCACTCCGAGCAAGCGACGGTGGTGCTGCGTGCGGAGCCACGCGGCGATGCCGGCCACCGCGAGCAGGACGAGGGAGAAGACCGCGTAGTAGCTCGAGGCCGTGGCGACGAGGGCCAGGCAGAGCACGGTCGAGGCCCCGCGCCCGGTGAACGCGCGGAGGGCGCGCGGTCCTGCGCCCATGCCCCAGAGGGGCTCGCCACGGATCGCCCGGAGCACCACGACCAGGGCCAGCGGCACCGTGAAGTACGAGGCGAGCCAGAGGTGGCTCACACCGCGCAGGAAGTGGTACGGCGCGATGGCGAAGAGCGTCGCCAGGGCGACCGCTGCTGCGCGCGTGACCCGGACCTCACGCAGGAACCACGTCGCTGCCAGCGCCGCCAGCGGGAACCCCAGCACGTAGTAGAGGTTCATCGCCGTGGCCCAGTCGGACGTGAACAGGCCGAGGAGCCGGGCGAAGACGAAGTTGAGGTTGTCCGCCGTCGGGAAGTCGTGGTACGTCTGCCCCGCCGGGAAGCCGAGCAGCGGTTGGCTCTCGTACCAGCCCGTCTCCAGCACCGTCTTGACGTGCGCCCCGACGGCCACCGCGTCACCCGAGTACCCGAACGGGACCCGCAGGTCGGCCTCCCACAGCCGCAGGGCGTAGACGGTCGCCGCGAGCGACGCCACCGCACTGGCCAGGTAGGTCATCGGCTCACGCATCGGCCCACGGAGTGCGGCGAGCATCGTCCCGGCCGGGCGGGAGCTGGGCGTGCGCTCGCGGCCCTGCCGCGCGGCGACCGGGGCGGTCACGCCAGTGGCGCCGCGTCGGCGCGCAGGAGCTCGACGTCGTGGTCGACCATCGCGGCGACGATCGCGTCGAAGTCCACGGTGGGCTGCCAGCCCAGCAGCCGACGGGCCTTGGCCGCGTTGCCCACCTGGAGCGACACGTCGGCGGGCCGGACGAAGGCAGGGTCGGTCCGGACGTACCGGCGCCAGTCGACGATGCCGACCCGCGCGAAGGCTGCTGCGACGAACTCCTCCACGGAGTGAGCTGTCCCCGACGCGATGACGTAGTCGTCCCCGACGTCGCGTCGGACCGCTGCCAGGGCCGCGGCCACGTAGTCGGGCGCCCAACCCCAGTCCCGGCGGACGTCGAGCGATCCGAGGGTGAGCGTGTCGTCGAGCCCGGCGGCGATCCTCGCCACGCCCTGGGTGATCTTGCGGGTCACGAACACCGGCGGCCGTCGCGGCGACTCGTGGTTGTACAGGATCACCGTGGACGCGTGCAGCCCACGTGCCCGGTACACGCCGACCATGTGATGCGCGTAGGCCTTCGCGGCACCGTACGGGCTCCGCGGACGGACGGGCGTCGACTCGTCCTGCGGCACCTGCTCGGCGTCACCGAAGATCTCGGCACTCGATGCCTGCAGGAACCGGACGGGGCGGCCCGTGCTCTCCCCCAGCTCCCACGCGGCGTGCAGCAGCGTCGCCACGGACAACCCGCTCACCAGACCGGTGACGAGGGGCTGCTCCCAGGACGCCGCTACGGACGAGATCGCCGCGAAGTTGTAGATCTGGTCGGGCGCCACGGACGACACGACGCGGCGCAGCTCCGCGTCGTCCGCCAGGTCGGCCTCGTGCAGCACCACGCCCGGCACGGCAGCCACGAGCTCGGCCAGGCCCGGCTCCGGCGGCTCCCCGTCCACGGGGGGCCGGATCAGGGCATGGATCTCGACGCCGTCGGACGCGAGAGACTCACACAGGTAGGAGCCGTCCTGACCGGTCGCACCGGTCACCAGGGCGGTCGTCACGAGTCACAGCCCTGCCAGCGCGCGCTGCTCCGCGAGATCGTTGTCGACCATCATCTCGACGAGCTGCTCGAAGGTCACCTGCGGTGTCCAGCCGAGCTTCTCGCGCGCCTTGGAGGGGTCACCGATGAGCAGGTCCACCTCCGCCGGCCGCATGAACCGCGGGTCCTGCTTCACATAGCCGGACCAGTCGTCGATCCCGACGCGCCGGAACGCGACGTCGAGCAGCTCACGGATGGAGTGGGTCTCACCCGTCGCGACGACGTAGTCGTCGGCCTCGTCCTGCTGGAGCATCCGCCACATCGCCTCGACGTAGTCGCCGGCGAAACCCCAGTCACGCTTGGCGTCGAGGTTGCCGAGGGAGATGTCCTCCTGCAGCCCGAGCTTGATCCGCGCGACGGCCTGCGAGACCTTCCGGGTCACGAACTCCGGTCCGCGACGGGGCGACTCGTGGTTGAAGAGGATCCCGGACGAGGCGTGCATCCCGTACGACTCGCGGTAGTTGATGGTCATGTAGTGGCCGAAGACCTTGGAGACGCCGTAGGGCGACCGCGGCCACAGCAGCGTCGACTCGCGCTGCGGAACCTCCTGGACCTTGCCGAACATCTCCGAGCTCGACGCCTGGTAGAAGCGGACGGAGCCCAGGTCGTCCCCGGCGTAGAGGCGGATGGCCTCGAGCAGGTTGAGCACGCCCTTGCCGGTCACGTCGGCCGTCAGGTGCGCGTTCTCCCACGAGTAGGCGACGAAGGAGATGGCGCCGAGGTTGTAGACCTCGTCCGGACGCGCCTGGTTCAGTGCCCGCAGGAGGGACGACATGTCCATGAGGTCGCCGGTCAGCACCTTGACGCCGGGCACCGTCGCGTGCAGGAGCGCGAGCTTCGGGTTGTTCTGGCCGCGGACGAGCCCGTAGACCTCGTACCCCTTCTCGAGCAGGAGCTCGGAGAGGTAGAGGCCGTCCTGCCCCGTGACACCGGTGATCAATGCGCGCTTCATCGGACCCTAACTCGTGCGTGTGCAGTGGCTTGGCAGTGTCCGACTGTACCGGCTCGCCCCTCGAACCCGAGGGAGGACGGGTCCGTCCTAGACTTCCCGGGTGCCCCAGCCCGTGCCGTCCTCGCCCACCCCTGCCCCCGTGGGCGTCTCGGACCTCGTGAACGGGGCTCTGCGCGCAGCCGGCGTCACCGACCCGGTCGCTGTGGTCGTGTCCGGGGTTGACGGCGACGCGCTCGATCCCGGTCCGTCGATCCACCTCGCCGTCGCCGAGGGGCAGGGCGACGACGCCCTCGCGTCGGCGGTGGCGGCCGGCGCTCGACCGTGGGTCTGCGCGTTCCCGATGGATGACGGCGGCGCCGGCCCCGTCCTGGCCGCACTGCTGGCCGCCGGATACGTGCCTGCCTACCACGACGGTGCACTGGTGTACCTCGTCGCCGGGGAACGCCGTGCCGCCCTGCTGCCGCTGGTCGATCCCCGGCGGGACACGGCGACCCAGGCACGGCTCAAGGAGCTCGAGCACGCGCTGGCGACCTGGCGGGAACGCGCGCTGTCCGCCTGGGCCGTGACAGCGGCTGACCTGCCGACGACCGGGCGGTCCCGGGACACGGTGGCCCGTGAGCTCCATGCCATGAAGCACAGCCTGTCGTGGCGGGTGACGGTGCCGCTGCGCGTCGCGCGCCCGCTCCTGGGCCGGGTCGTCCGGGCAGTGCGCCGGTGACGGCACACCACCGCCCCGACGCCGTCCATGCCGCGCTCGGTCAGCGTCTCCGGGCCGCCGCAGACGCGCTCCTCGGCCCCGATCACGGGGCGACCGATGGCCCGGACCTGGGCGCGACCGCGGTCGCCCTCGTCCACGCCGCCGTGGCGGACGCGACGGCCGCCGCCACCTGGCTCCTTCTGTCGGCCCTGTCGGGCACGATGCCGGACGACGGTGCGGTCCGCGCCGCCCGACGTCGCCTACGTGCGGACCCGGAGCTGGCCGCCGCGCAGCTGCTCGATGACGCGCTCTCCGCGCTGGTCTGGTCCGATCCCCTCGTCGAGATCGAGGTGGTCCAGAGGGGCGTGCTGGTCGATGTCGACTACACCGCGCGGCACGACCTCAACACCGGCATCCAACGGGTGGTCCGGCACGCGGTGCCCCGATGGGCCCGGGACCACGACGTCACGCTCGTCGCCTGGTCGACGAGTGACGCCTACCGCCGACTGGACGCCGTCGAGGCGGCCCGGGTGCTGTCCTGGGCGGGTCCCGTCGGGCAGCCGCCCCGAGCCGTTCGCAGCCGCCGCGTCGTCGTCCCATGGCGCAGCACGCTCGTGCTGCCCGAGGTCCCCGCGGCGCGGGCGTGCCGACCGCTCGCCGCGGTCGCGGAGCACTCGGGCAACGAGGTGGTCCTCGTCGGCTACGACTGCATCCCCGTCGTGAGCGCGGACCTGATGCCGCTCGAGGAACCGGAGCGATTCGTGCAGTACCTCACGGTGGTCAAGCACGCGACGCGGGTGTGCGCCATCAGCGAGGGCGCCGCCGAGGAGTTCCGTGGCTTCGCCGACACGCTCCCGTCGCAGGGGCTGACCGGGCCGACCGTCTCGTCGTCTCGGCTCCCCGTGGACGCTCCGGCGGCCGTGCCTGCAGAACCCGCGGACGCGGCGGGGGCCGCCGAGGACGCGTCCGTCCCGCTCGTGCTGTCCGTCGGCAGCCACGAGCCCCGCAAGAACCACCTCTCGGTGCTGCACGCGGCCGAGGTGCTGTGGCGTGAGGGTCTCGCCTTCCGCCTACGGTTCGTCGGCGGCTCCAGCTGGTCCTCGCGCCCGTTCGACGAGGAGGTCGCGCGGCTGCACCGACGGGGCCGTGACGTCGCGACGGGACGCGGCGTGGGCGACGACGACCTGTGGGCCGCCTATCGCGCGGCGCGCTTCTCGGTGTTCACGTCGGTCCACGAGGGCTACGGGCTGCCCGTGGCCGAGTCGCTCGCGGCCGGCACCCCGGTGATCACGAGCGACCTGCCACCCACGCGGGAGGCCGCGGACGGCGGCGGCGCCCTCCTCGTCGACCCGTACGACGACGACGCGCTCGTCGCGGCCATGCGCTCACTCCTCACGGACGACGAGGCGTACGCCGCTCTCGCCCGTGAGGCGTCGTCCCGTCCGCTGCGCACGTGGGACGAGTACGCCGCCGAGTCGTGGGCGCAGCTCGTCGGCCCGGACGCCTCGACCCCGGTGGTGTCGCGGTGACCCGCCCCCGCACCGATGAGGCGACCGAGCTGGCCCGCTGGCTCCGGTCGGGATCGGCTCGCGCCAGGATGTCTCGCGAGCGGCTGGCGACGCTCGTGGCCGCGGTGGGGCCCGGGCACGTCGTGGAGGACGAGGCCGACCTCGTGGCGGCCGCGGCGCGCGCTCTCGAGAGCCGCGACCGCTCGGTCGCGTGGCTCACGCTCGCCGTGCTCCGCGCACAGCTGCCGACGGACGACGACGTGGTCCGCACCGCTCGCACCGTGGCGCTCGACGGCGCGCTGCCCACCCTGACCTCCCTCCTCCGCCCCCCGCGGCTTCCGTTCGACCGGGCGGCGCGACGCACGGTCGAGGTCGTCAGCGACCGCGTGCTGGTCGACCTCGACCACACGTCCCACACCGGCCTCGCCACCGGGATCCAGCGGGTCGCCCGGCAGACGGTGTCCCGCTGGGCTCGCACGCACGACGTCACGCTGGTCGGCTGGACCGACGACGGGCGCGCGCTCCGACGGCTGACGGCGACCGAGACTCAGGTGGCGCTCCACGGTGCCGAGCGCGACCTCGACCGGCCGGCGTCCCGCGCTCCGGTCCTGGTCCCGTGGCGCTGCACCTACGTGCTCCCCGAGCTTGCGGTGGAGCCGCCCCGCACCGCGCGCACGTTGGCGCTGGCGCGCTGGTCCCGGTCCCGCACGGGGGTCATCGGATTCGACTGCGTGCCGCTGACCACGGCCGAGACCGTCGGGCACGGCATGGGGGCGGCGTTCGCCGGGAACTTGGCGGCCGTGCGCCACATGGACCGGGTGGCAGCCATCTCGCGCGCTGCGGCAACCGAGTACGAGGGCTGGCGCCGGATGCTGGCCGCCTCCGGGTGGCCGGGCCCGGAAATCGTGCCGGTCCTCCTGCCCGTCGAGGCCCGGACACCTGACCCGCACGTGCTCGAGGAGGCACGCACCCGGCTCGGGGTGACCGACGCCAGCCCACTCGTCCTCTGCGTGGGCAGCCACGAACCGCGCAAGAACCATCTCGCGGTGCTCGCAGCGGCCGAGCTCGCCTGGGCGGAGGGCGTCGACTTCTCGCTCGTCTTCGTCGGGGGGAACGCCTGGCGGTCGGAGGAGTTCGCGGACGAGGTCGCGCGCCTGCGGGCCGCGGGACGGCCGGTGCGGACCGTCGCAGCCATCTCGGACGACCTGCTCTGGTCGGCCTACGCGCTCGCGCGCACCGTCGTGTTCCCCTCGCTCAACGAGGGGTTCGGCCTTCCCGTGGCGGAGGCGATCGCCGCGGGCGTGCCCGTGGTGACCTCGAACTTCGGGAGCATGCGGGAGATCGCGGCCGCGGGCGGCGCGCTGCTCGTGGATCCGCGTGACGACCGCGCCCTCGCGAGAGCGGTGAGCGCTCTCCTGCGGGACGACGCCCTGCACGCCCGGCTCTCCGAGGAGGCACGCAGCTCTCCCCGCCGCTCGTGGGACGAGTACGCCGACGAGCTCTGGGACGTCCTCGTCGCTCAGCCCGACGCCTGAGTCCCGTCCGGGTGCGTGCCTCGCGCCAGGCCGCCCGCCATGATCCGCGCCGCGAGGTCGTGCGACGTCGCGTGGATCCCGACGGGCAGCGGCGTGAGTGGCCGGCGGTCCAGCTCCGGCCACACGGTCGAACGGAACCGCAGGTCGCGGGCCTGGACGGCCGCCTGAGGGGATGCGGACAGCCGCACCACCGGCTTCCGCCTCGAGAGCCGCCGCAGCTCACCGAGCACGGCCGCGATGGAGGCTGACCGCTGGGCGGCGAGGATCTTCGTCACGACGCCGGCGGGAGGGCACACGGCGTCCAGCTGCGAGAGCCCGTCGAGCACCAGGCCCGCGGCGTCGTCGACGAACAGGTAGTCCCGCACCGTGTCGAGCGAGACGTAGAGCCCGACGGGCTGGCCCGTGAGCTGGGCTCGGCAGAGCTGGGAGATCAGCCCCTGGGCCTTGGCGAGGTCCTGGCCGGGCCCGTACAGGTTGGACAGCCGCCCGACCATCACCCGTGCTCCACCGGCCGTCGCCAGGCGCGTCACCTGCTCCTCCATCTGCAGCTTGCCACGGCCGTAGGCGGAGAGCGGGACGGGGGTGGTGGACTCGTCGAAGGGTGCGCCCGAGGACCCGGCGTAGAGGGCGCCGGCCGATGAAGCGAAGAAGACCCGACCTGCCTGCAGGGACGGTCCCGAGTGCTCGAGCATGTGGTCGACGCACCGACGGAGCGTGGTGACCTCGTCCGCGATCTGGGTCGCCGACGACGCGGTCACGCCGGCCCCGGCGCACCACGCGATGTGCCAGCGCCCACCGCCGGCCACGGTGAGGAGCCCGTCCACCGCCTGGGCGAGCTCCTCGGACGCCGCGGCGACGTCGTGCCACGGCACGGCGGCCGTCCGGACCTGGCCGCCCCGGGCGCGGACGGCGCGGACGACGGCGGACCCGAGCAGGCCACCGGCACCCACGACCAGGGTCGGCTCGCCTCGGGCGGCCGAGGACGTCATCGTCTCCGGGCCCGCCCGAGCGGCCCCCAGGCCGGGTCCCCGACGATGAGGTACGCCGGCTTGCCGAGCGCCATGTTCACCGCCACACCGACGTACTCGGCGACGATGCCGAGCGAGAACAGGACGGCCCCGTTGGTCAGCAGCACGATGATGACCGTCGAGGCCCACCCCTCCGGCGTGGAACCGCCCGTCAACCGCGAGATCCCGATGAAGACGGCGAGCATGAGGCCGAGGACGCCGAACGCGACGCCCACCAGGCTCACGGCGCGGAGGCCGCGCGTGCCGCTCGTGAGGACCATGCGCCAGAAGTGCGAGACGAGGGTACGCAGCCGGTACCCCGACGGGCGGTCCTCCTCCCGCAGGCGTACCGGGCACGTCGCGACCGATCCGGCGACCCAGCCGAGCGCGACGTCGAGGTACACACCCGCTCCCGCGTACGCGGCGACGCTACGGCCCAGCTCCCCGACGACGAGCCGGTAGCTCTGGTAGCTCCGGGTCTGGGTGCCCCCGGTCAGGACGTCCGTGAGTCGCTTGGCCGCGCGCGACGCGGCATTGCGCCAGAACCCGTGCGGCGGCTCGTTGGTCGGTGACGCGTAGACCACCGTCGCCTGCTCGCGCAGGGCCGTGTCGAGCAGGTCCACGATGGCCGCCGGATCGTGCTGCCCGTCCTCGTCCATCGTGACGATCCAGTCGCCGCCCGAGGACGCCATCCCGGCGAGCGTCGCCGGATGCTGCCCGAAGTTGCGGCTGAGCCAGACGACCCGCACGAAAGGGTGCTCCTCGGCGAGCCGGCGGATCGTCTCGGCGGACCGGTCCGGGCCGTGGTCGTAGACGAGCACGACCTCGGCGACCTGCCCGACATGGCCGTCCGGCGTCGTGAACTCGGCCAGCCCTGCGATCTCCGCGACCAGCGGCGGCAGCGTACGTTCGCCCTGGTAGACCGGGATCACCACGGAGATGCGGTGCGGGGCCTCGTCAGGCCGCCCGGCCGGTGTCTGCACGCGACGACTATAGTCGGGCAGTCCGCGTCAGCCGTGGGCACCGCCCGAGTCCAGTGAGTTGCGTGTGACGAACCAGCCCCTGCCGCCGACCAGCGCCGACACCCCTCGGCCCCCCGCGGGGATGTCGGGCAGCCTCGGGCCGCTCTTCCGCCTCGTCCGCGACCAGCGCGTCGCGTTCCTCATCGTCGGCGCCATCAACACGGTGGTCGGCACCGGCTGGTTCGTCCTCTTCGAGCTGACGATCGGCCACCGCACCCACTACATGGTCAGCCTCGCGTGCGCGCACGTGGCCGCCGTCCTGTGCGCTTTCGTCCTCTACCGCAGGTTCGTGTTCCGCGTGCGCGGGCACGTCTGGCTGGACCTTGCGCGGTTCGAGGTCGTGAACCTCACGTCGCTGGGCATCAACGCCGTCCTGCTGCCGCTCACCGTCGAGGCGTTCGGCCTCCCCGCGATCCCCGCCCAGCTCCTCGTGACCGGGGTGACGATGGTCATCAGCTACGTGGGGCACCGGTGGTTCTCGTTCCGCCGGCCGCGGCCCGCGGCCATCCCGGGCGTGGGGGTCGCCGCGGGCGTCGACGCTCCCGGACCGCGTGAGGAGTCCCGATGACCGCACCCGCGCCCCGCGTCTCCGTCGTCGTGCCCGCGTACAACAACGCCGCGTACATCGAACCGACACTCCGCTCGGTCCTCGCCCAGACGATGCCGGATCTCGAGCTCGTCGTCGCGGACCACTCGTCGACCGACGAGACGTGGGACCTGCTGCAACCGTTCGCCGACGACCCGCGCGTCCGACTGCTGCGCACGCCCGCAGGGGGAGGCGCCAAGCGCAACTGGGACCGCGTCAGCCAGGAGGCCACGGCTCCCTACCTCAAGCTCGTGTGCGGCGACGACCTCCTCTACCCCGAGAGCCTCGAGCGGCAGGTCGCCGCTCTGGAGCGGGCCGGGGACGGAGCCGTCATGGTGGCGTCCCCGCGCGACCTCATCGACGGGCGCGGCGAGGTCTTCGTCCGCTCACGCGGTCTTGCTGGGCTCTCGGGCGTCGTGGACGGCAGGCAGGCCCTGCGCTCGATCGTCCGGAGCGGGACGAACCCGTTGGGGGAACCCGCGTCCGTCCTCCTGCGCCGCTCAGCGCTCGAGGCGGCGGGCTGGTGGGACGACACGTTCCCCTACTACATCGACGCCGGGACCTACGCGCGCGTGCTGCTGCTCGGAGACCTCGTCGCCCTGCCGGAGACCCTGGCCGCCTTCCGGGTGAGCGCCGGCCAGTGGAGCGTCAGGCTCGCGCGCGAGCAGCACCACCAGGCAGCCGGCTTCCACCGCCGGGCGCGGGAACTGGCACCCGGGACGATCACGACCGGGGACGTCCGCCGGGGGAACGCCCTCGCCCGCGTCGCCGCGGCCCAGCGCCGGCTCGCCTACCTGTGGCTGGGCCGGCGGATGCGCGCTCCTGGCGTGCGCTGACCCGTCACGACGGTGTGGCCCCGCGCTGATCGCGCGGGGCCACACCGTTGTCGTCTCCGTCGGTCAGCCGACGGTCACCCCTGAACGGCAGGCGATCAGGGGGTTGTGACCCGTCGGTCCGTTGATCGCGTAGACGCAGACCTGGTGCTGGCCGGGCGCGGCAGGGACGGTCGTCGCGAACCCGGTCTGACCGCCCGCACCCCGCACCGCCGCGGCGACGTCGGGGCGCTCCCCGCCCGTCGTCGTCGAGCCGGCGAAGCCGCCGTCGACATAGACGTGCAGGCTCGTCGGGCCACCCGCGTCGGCGTCCCAGGCCCAGCCCGAGACCGTGACCGCCCCGGCGGATCCCGTCGCCTGGTCCAGGAAGCCCGTCGGCTGCGCGTTCACGACGGTCACGGAGCTGCAGCCGAGCAGCGGGTTCGTGCTGGTCGGAACGTTGATCGCGTAGATGCAGACGCGGTGCGTGCCCGCGGCGACGGGGAACTCCCCGGTGTAGCCGCGGTTCGGCCCGGCCGCCGGGAACGCCGCGCCCACGTCGGGCCGCGACCGGTCGGCGCGCAGCGTGCCGAGGTGCTGGCCGTTGATGTACGCGTGCAGCTCGACCGGCGCCTCGGTGTCGCGGTCCCAGGCCCATCCGGAGACCACGACCGAGGACGGCGTCGGCGTCACGGCGTCGAGGAAGCCCATCGGACCCGTGTTCACCGCCGTGACCGACGTGCAGCCCAAGAGCGGGTTGGGGCCCTGCGGCTGGTTGATGCCGTAGACGCACACGTTGTGACGACCCTCGGCGACCGGGATGTCCACCGTGAAGCCGTGGTTGTCGCCCCAGCCCGGGTACGCCGCTCCCACGTCCGGACGCGAGGTGTTCGCGATGGCGCCCGTGGCGACGCCGTCGACGTAGGCGTGCACGGTGATCGGGTCGTGCGTGTCGGGGTCCAGGGCCCACCCGGAGACCCGCAGGGTCGTGGCCCCGACGACCGTCGCGGAGTCCAGGAAGCCGACCGGAGCCGAGCTGATGGTGGAGCCGAACCAGTCGGTGAAGTACGCCCAGAAGTTCCGGTTCCCGTACGACGAGCACGCGTCACCGGTCCCGTAACCCGCGGCGAGCGCCGCGGCGTTGGGCTGGTACGGGGTGTAGTTGTACAGGCTGGCGGTGGCCTGGTTCCGGATCAGCACCTGGGAGGAGCCGCACTGCGGCTTGCTCGCGGGGTAGTAACCGATCGTGTTCACGGCGCCGGCCTTGAAGGTGTAGCGCGTCGGGTTGAGCGCGTAGTTCCGGAACTGCGAGGCCGCCGAGTACACCTGGTTGAAGAAGCCGTAGTACCGCGTGTCGCACGCGGCGCTGTCCGGGCACCCGTACCCCATCGCCTTGCGGTACGTCTCAGCGGTGCCAGCCGTCTTGCGCGTGATCAGGCTCTGCTCCTTCTGGAGCGTCACGATGAGGACCCGCGGGTTGATCCCGCACGCCTGGGCGACCTTGGTGATGATGGCCGCAGCCGTCTCGTCCTGTGCGCCGACGTACGGCCGCGGGCAACGGGCGTCCGCGGGGCGGTCGGCCGTGGTCTGCCGGTAGTCCTTCAGGCACGCCGTCCCGTCGGCGGCCGGCTTGCAGTCGGCCCCCTTCGTGTTCAGGAACGCCTGGACGGCCTCCTGGGACATCGCCGACGAGTCGTAGAACACGGTGTCGCTGATGATGTAGCCCGGGTCGAAGCGCGACATGTCGGCTGCCTGCGCCGCCTGGGGGGCGACCAGGAGGGCGACCAGCCCGGAGCCGATGACGAGGGCCGAGGCGACGACCGCACTCAGGAGACGGCGCGAGGTGAGCGGCTTCATGGGATTCCTATCGGGACCGCGGGTGCCGCACCTGAGGACGTCGGCGACACGTATCGAAGGACGGCGTTCCAGTCACCACCGTGCGGGATGGCGGAGCGGGGCACCGAAACGGCGCCGCACGAGGTCGCGGCCGCATCGGCCACGGCAGCTGCACTGCCCTCGACGACGTCGTCGCCGGAGGTCAGCGTGAGGTAGCAGGTGCCGCCGTCCTCGACGACACCTGCGACGTACCCCGCCACCTGCGCCTCGCCGGCGGTGCCCGCACTCGGATCCCACATCGACCACGTCGTGACGACGTCCACCGGGGCGAGGCTCGGTGGCGGGGCCGGCGCGGCGTCCGGGCTGGCGGTGGGGGTCGCCGACGCCGTCGGCCCGGGCACCTCCTCGGCCGTGGTGGGGGCGGGCGTGCCCTCCGGCTCGTGCGTCGGCTCGTCCGACGGCGTGGGTGCACTGCTCTGCGTCTGCCCCGAAGTCACGCGCGGGACGGGTTCGTCCACGGCGCCGTCGGCTCCACATCCGGCGGTCACGGCGGCGGCCGCGACCATGGCGAGGACGAGGACCCGACGCGAGCTGGCGTTCGCGGGCACACTCATGGCACCCACCGTACGGGCTGCGGCCGTGCAGGGGACGACCGCGACACGCTCTACCCTGAATCGCCGAACGGAGGTGGGCGCAGTGCCGCGGACGGAGCCAGGGACGGACGACGAGATCGACACCGCTGACCCGCCCGCCGTTCCGGTCGAGCCCGCGACGGAGGCGCGCGCACCAGCCGGAGACGCTCCGTCAGCGGACGGAAGACGTGCCCGCACGGCGCTCGCACGAGGGACCACGGTGCTGCTGTGGGCCGCGGCCGCCGCCGCGACAGCGGTGATGGTGCGTCTGCACGCCGCTGCCGCGGCCTCCGCGACCGTGCCCGTCTTCTCGGACGACGAGATCGGTCCGCTCGCGACAGCGCACCTCGTCGCGGGGGTGGGACCCACCATGGAGCTGGCGAATCTGAGCTACTACCCCGGTTGGGCCGTCGCGATCGCGCCCCTGTGGTGGTTCACCGAGGACCCACGCACCGTCTACCACCTCGCCGTCGCTCTCGCCGCCGCGTGCGCCTGCCTGACGGCCCTCCCGCTCGCTGCCGTCGCGCGTGCCGTGACCGGCATCAGGGTGCCGACGGCCCTGCTCGTGGGGACGGTGGTGATGACGGCACCGTCCCGGGTCGTCATGTCGAACTACGCCCTCACCGAGGCCTTCTTCGCCCTGGTCGTCGCCTGCACGGCGTGGCTGGGTCTGCGGCACTGGCGGAGGCGGACCTGGGTCTCGGGCCTGGCCCTGGCGGTCGCGGCCTCGTTCGCGTTCTTCAGTCACGGGCGCGGCGTCGTCGTGCCGATCGCGACGGCGATGCTGCTCGTCGTGTCCTGGCTGCGCGGGCGGGACCGCCGCGACCTCGTCTGGCTCGCGACGCTCGTCGTCACCACGGTCGTCCTCTTCCGCGTCCACCAGTCGCTCTCGGCGACCATCTACCCTGCGACGACCGACTCCCGCGAGGACTTCGCCGTGCGTGGCGTGATCGACGGCCTCCGGGGTCCCCTCGGCCAGGGCGCGGCCGGCCAGCTGTGGTACGCCCTCGCCGCGTGGTGCGCCCTTCCCCTGCTCGGGGCGGTCGTCCTCGTCCGCCGGGCCTGGCGCGAGTGGCGCACCGATCGCGTCGTCGGCGCCGCGGCGTGGTGGGCGGTGACGGTGCTCGGCGGGGTCGGCATGGCAAGCCTCGCGGCGACGAACATCATGGCCCGGGACTCCGAGCGCTTCGACGTGCAGATGTACGGCCGGTACGTCGACCCGTTCCTCCTCCCGCTGGCAGCCCTCGCCCTGGCCTCTGTCGCGGCGGGTCTCGTCCCGCTCGTCCGGCGGACGACCGCCGCGCTCGCGGTGCTCGTCGCAGGCGGGTTCGTGGCGATGTGGGACGCGGTCGGCCAGGCGGACGGCGTCTGGTACCCCATCAACATCGCCGGCCTGCTCGCCTGGGACTGGTCGGGGCTGCCTGGCCAGACGACGCGCTCGGTCCACCTCGCGACGCTCGCAGGTCTCGTCGTGCTCGCCCTCGTCCTGACGTTCCGAGGGCGGCTCCGGTTCGTCGGGATCGTCGCGGTCGCGGTCGCCCTGACGCTGTCGACCGAGCAGGCGCAGACCGAGACGGTGTGGCCGTGGAACGCCGCGAACCGCTCGGAGCAGCCGATCGTCCCGGCGATGGCGGCGCTCGACGAGGCGCTCGGCACGACCGTTCCCGTCGAGTTCCTCGAGCTCGGCGCCCCCTACCCCAGCCAGAACTTCACGCAGTACTGGCTTGCGCAGCGTGACGTCACCGTCCTGCACGCGTCGCGGGACGCCAGCCCGGACGCGGTGGTCGTGGCAAACCCTCGCTGGGTGATCGGCAGGTACGTCCTCGACGCGCGACGCATCGCCGTGCTCCCTGGCCGTCACGAGGCGCTCTGGGTGCTGCCCGGACAGCTCTCGCGCCAGCTCGATGCCGCCGGCCTCCTGGAACCGAGGCCTGGACGCCCGCTGGAGGACCTGTCGCACCGGCTCGAGCTCGTCGATGATCTGCCGCGGACCGCCCGCAGCGGCGCCCAGAGCGCGGTCGAGGTGATCGTGACGAACCAGGGCACGCAGACCTGGCCCGGACTGACGACCACGCCAGAGGACTCCCCCGGTGCCGTGCGCCTCGTCCTTCGGTGGACTCAGGGCGAGAGCGCCACCCTCGGTCTCGTGGATCTGAACGGAAGCCTCCTGCCCGGCGAGAGCGCACGCCTGGCGGTCCCGCTTGAACCCCCCGAGAGCTTCGCACCCGGGATGGCCACTGTGGGGCTCTTCCTCATCCAGGAGGGGCTTGCGCCGCTCGGGGACGGCGTCTCCACGGACATCCTCATCCTTCGCCATCCAAGGGTTCCCTGAGACGCTCCGGCGACCGCCGCGCCCTCCTCAGAACCACGGGCAGGACGCCGATGCCGGCCGCCAGAGCGTCGGCCGCCATCATGAGTCCGCGACTCGCGACGGCGACCACGAGGGCATCGGACGTCCCGACGAGCGGTGCGAGGAGGGCCACGAGCGCCCCCTCGCGTGCCCCCGCGCCCGCGGGTGCGACGACGACGACCAGGCCTACGACCCACGCCAGCGCGTAGGCGCTCGCTACCCGGAGCACGTCGCTCGCGCCCGCCTCCGGCGCCATCAGCGGGACCGCGAGCGCCCAGGCGTGCGCGCCGAACGCGGCCCACATCACGAGCGCCCAGGCGGCGGAGGCGGCCAGCGCCCCACCTGCCACGCGGCCGACCACCAACGGGCGGCGGACGAGTCGCGCGCCGAGGGCCAGGAGCCGGTTGAACACGGGGGGCGCGAGCGCGACCGCGCCAGCGGCGACGAGGACGAGCGCTGGCCAGGTCAGCCCCGCCTGCAGGTCACCGGCGGTGAGCACGTGGACCGCGGCACCGCCTGCGGCCCCTGTCACGACGAGAACGGCGAGCGAGGCGAGCGCCACGACGGCCGTGCGCGCGCGGGACACCCCGTACGCCCGGCCCATCTCAGCCTGCCCGACGACCGCCCAGACGCTTCCTGGCACGTACTTGCCCAGCTGGCCGACGAGGTAGACGTGCGCCGAGGGAGCGAACGCCACGCGTGATCCGGTGGCGAGCAGAAGGCAGCGCCAGGACATGACCTGGGCGCCGAGCCCCACTAGCGCCCACCCGGTGGCCGCGACAAGGTCCTGGGCGCGCATCCGCCCCGCGGCGTCGACGACGGCCGGCCACTGCTGGATCGCCGCCCACGCGAGCAGCGCGACCGCAGCGACGACGAAGACCACACGCGCTGCTTGGGCTCGGGAACGCATGCATGGGAGACTAGGCGGCCACAGCCCGCCGCTACGCCAGCCCCCTGCCGACGAACGAAGGTGCGTGCCGATCATGCCCCGCGTGGGAGCGACAGCCCGCTCTGTCTACATCGGGGCCGCCAGGATCGCACGCCGCGTTGCCGCCCGCAGCGGCTTCCTGCGTGCGCTCGACGCGCGGTACGACAAGAACCGCACCGGCCCCGTCCGCCATCTGCGGACCCTCTTCGCCATCCATGACGTCGACGACCTCGTCCGGCTGGACGTGCCGTGGTGGACCTACCCGGCCATCAGTGCCGTCGACGCCCACCTGGCCCGGCTCGGCGGGAGGGCGCGCGCCTTCGAGTACGGCTCGGGCGCGAGCACGGTCTGGCTCGCCCGGCGGTGCGCGAGCGTGCACAGCGTCGAGCACGACGCCGCGTTCGCCGCCGTCGTGGCCGGGCTCCTGGACACGACGGCGGGGCTCGGGGAGGTCACCTACGAGCAGGTGGCGGCCGTGCGTTCCGCCACCCCGACCGTGGCTTCCGGCCGTCGTGGGGAGGAAGGGCTGGACTACGCCGACTACCGCGCCGCGATCACGCGGGCCGGCGGCACCTACGACCTCATCTGCATCGACGGCAGAGCGCGCATGGCGTGCCTCGAGGCCGCGCTCCCCCACCTCGCACCCGGCGGCCTCATCCTCGTCGACGACGCTCAGCGCCCCCGCTACCGCGAGGGCATGGCCCGCTCCGGCCTTGCCGTCCACCGCTGCTGGGGGTGGGTGCCGACGTTGCCGTATCCGAGGCAGACGGCGCTCCTGTCCGTACCTCAGCCCGTCACTCCCACGACCCCAGGTGCCGCATGAAGGTCTTCGTCCAGATCCCTTGCCTCAACGAGGAGGAGACGCTCCCGCTCGTGCTGGCAGGAATCCCGAAGGCCGTCGCGGGCGTCGACGAGATCGAGGTGCTCGTCATCGACGACGGCTGCACCGATCGCACCGTGGACGTGGCGCGCTCGCTCGGTGTCCGTCACGTGGTCATGCACACGCGGACGATGGGCCTGGCGAGGTCGTTCCGCGACGGCGTCGACTACGCCTTGGCCCACGGTGCCGACATCGTCGTGAACACGGACGGCGACAACCAGTACCCGCAGGAGCGCATCCCGGATCTCCTGGCGCCGATCCTCGCCGGCGACGCCGACATCGTCATCGGTGACCGGCAGACCCGCACGGTCGCCCACTTCTCGCGGACCAAGAAGCTCATGCAGCGTTTCGGCAGCTTCGTCGTGAGCAAGGCGGCGAGCACGCACCTGCCGGACGCGGCCTCGGGGTTCCGCGCGTACTCACGGCCTGCCCTGCGTCGGCTGAACGTGATCACCGACTTCAGCTACTGCATGGACACGATCATCCAGGCCGGTCACCGCCGACTCCGGATCGTCAGCATCCCGGTGGTGACCAACCCCAAGACGCGGGAGTCGCGGCTCTTCAGCAGCGACTGGCACCACGTCTCGGCGTCGGCGGCGGCGATCGTCCGCTCCTACCTGATGTTCCGACCGTTCGTGCTCTTCGCCTCGCTCGGCGCGCTCCTGACCGTGCTGGGCGTCGCACCGTTCGTCCGCTACGCCGTGCTGTGGCTCACCAGCACGCACCTCGGCGACCACCTGCAGTCGTTGATCATCGGCACGGTGCTCCTCGTCGCGGCCCTCCTGGCGTTCGCCCTGGGCGTGCTGTCGGATCTCCAGCGGACGAACCGGCGACTGCTCGAGGAGACGCTCGAGCGGATCAAGACGCTCCAGTACCCCGACCGCGACACCTCGTGGGCGCAGGTCCGTCCTGCCTCGACGTCACCCGACGACGAGGTCGCGGCAGGCGAGCGGCGGGTTGAAGCCCACGGGCGTGTTGATCACGTAGAGGCAGACCCTGTGGCGGCCCGGCGCGACAGGGCCTAGCTCACCGCCGAAGCCGTGCGCCGGTCCGGCCGCCGGATAGGCGGCCCCGACGTCGGGCCGCGCACCGTCGGCCGTCAGCGCGCCCGCGAAGACACCGTCGACGTAGGCGTGCAGAGCCAGCGCCGCCGTCGGCGCGTCGGGGTCGAAGACCCAGCCGGCCACCCGGACACCGGTGGGCGTGGCGACCATCTGGTCCAGGAACCCGACGGGGGCGGCGTTCACGACCGTCACGACGCGACAGCCGATCGTCGGGTTGAAGCCCGCCGGCGCGTTGATGGCGAACGCGCACACGCGCAGGGAACCCGCTCCGGTCGGGACGTCGACGTCGAAACCGTGTGCGGGGCCGGCGGCCGGGAACGCGGCACCCACGTCGGGCCGCGCGACATCCGCCGTCGTCGCCCCGGCGAACGCGCCGTTGACGTAGACGTGCACGCCGATCGGACCGGCCGTGTCGGGGTCGAACGTCCAGCCCACGAGGCGCACCGAGGAGGGCGTCGTCGTCACCGCGTCGAGGAAGCCCCGGGGGACGGTGTTGACCAGGGTGACGTCGCGGCAGCCGATGGCGGGGTTGTGGCCGGCGGGCGCGTTGATGGCGTAGGCGCAGACGGTGTGCCGGCCCGACGGCGCCGGCACCTCGACGGTGAAGCCGTGCCGGGATCCCGCCGAGGGGAACGCCGCGGCGATGTCCGGTCGATCACCGTCGGCGGTGGTCGCGCCGGCGTACGAGCCGTCGACGTACACGTGCACGCCGATCGGCGACGACGTGTCGGTGTCGAGGGCCCAGCCCGTCAGCCGAACGGAGCCGGCTGTCGTGGCGACCTGGTCGACGAACCCGATCGGCGTCGCGTTGCGGACCTCGACGTCACGACAGCCGAGGAGCTGGTCGTTGCCGGGCCCCACGTTGCGGACCCACAGACAGACGACGTGCCTGCCGGCCGCCGTCGGGATCGTCGCGGAGAAGCCGTGGGCGGAACCGACGCCGTAGGCGGCAGCGACGTCGGGACGTGCGCCGGACGCAGTCACGGCGTGGGAGCCGTCATCGACGACGACGTCGACGGTCAGCGCGCTGTCGTCGTCGGGGTCGAAGGCCCAGCCGGTCACCGACACCGATGACTGGGTGACGGTCGTCGCCTCCCAGTTCGCGACCGGCGAGGCGTGCACCGTCCCGTTGACCAGCTGCGAGACCCGGGCGCGCACCTGACCGAGCCGGGCGTAGAGCTGCTCCCCCGGGCAGGCGGTGAGCTGCGCGTCACGGTGTCCGTAGATCGTGGGGAAGGTGACGACGGTTCCCGCGGCGTACTTCGAGGCACCGCCCCCCGAGACCATGGTGACGGCGCCGTCACCGAGGATGCGCTCGGTGGCGAACTTCCAGGCGATGGCCTGCGAGACGCCCTCGATGACCTCGGCCGACGGGACCGTCGAGACGAAGTTGCCGATCACGGAGACGCCGAAGGTGCGTGAGTTGAACCCGCCGGTGTGCACGCCGACGACGCTCCGGTCGAACGAGCCGCCGCGGCCCTCGTAGATGCGCCCGAACCGGTCGACGAGGGCGTTGTAGCCGATGTCGCACCATCCGCGACCGCCCGAGGCCTCGGGCAGGGTGTGGTAGGCGTAGATGCCGCGGACGATGCCGGCGGCCTCGTCCGGCGAGTACGAGTTCGACGACACCGTGTGGTGGACCGCTGCCGAGACGATCTCCGTGGTGTGCTCCGGGGCGCAGGGGCGGCGCGACTCGTCGGCACCCCAGCCCGCCCGGGTGATGATCTGCGGCCGGGCCACCGACCCCTCGGCGAACACCTGCGCGCTCGACATCCGCGCGTCGGCTGCGCCGACCGGGTCCGCGCCCGGGTCGATCAGCACGACCGACACGTCCGCGAGGGCGCCCTGCGCGACCACCACGACGTGGAACCCGTCGGCATCGTCGACGACGAGCGCATCGGTGTTCACGCGGGCACGGCCCGCCTCACCCTCGCCCTCCCTCGCGGTCCGCCAGGCGCTCCAGCCGGCGGGGCTGTGCGTGCGGTACCGAACCTCGACAGGTGCGTTGCTCCGCGCCCAGCTGACGCCGAGCACGGTGAAGGGCTCCGTCGTCCGCTCGCCGGAGTCGACGACACGGGTCGACGGTCCGAGCGTCGCCGGGCCTCCCGGAACGGCGCCGGTCGGACGGGCACCGTCTCCGAGGTCGACCGTGACGCTCGTCGGTTCCTCGGGCACGGCTACCGGAGCGGCAGCGGCCGGGGCGTCCGCGACCGCGAGCGACGGGGCGAGCCCCGCGGACGACGGTCCGGTCACGGGGACGGCTGCGGCACCCGATGGCACGAGCAGCCCACCGACCGCAAGGGCGAGAATCGGAACGACACGACGATCCATGGCAGTCTCCCCCCGTTCGCCGGCCCTCAGCCGACCCGCGCTGGCACGCTACCTTCGCCGTTGGACGCTCGCGCAGGACGACACGCGACGCCCGTCAGGCGAACTCGCGCAGGCGGCCGGCGATGCGCTCGGCGGCGTGCTGCCAGGTGTAGTTCTCCGCCACCCGGCGCGCTGCCTTCTGGCCGCGGACCTTCGCGATGTCGTACGCCTCGGCGACCTGGCGCATCCGGGCGCGCAGGTGCTCCTCGTCCGGCTCGGCCCAGTCGAAGCCGTCGTAGTACACGCATCGAGCCTCTGCGGGCGTCATCCGGTAGGAGATCGGGTATCCCACCTCCTCGTCCAGGAAGTCCGCCACCCCGCTCCAGCCGGTGGCGATGACCGGAAGGCCGCACGCCATCGCCTCGAGCACCGGCTGGCCCCAGCCCTCGCCGCGCGTCGGCAGGACGAACGCGTCCGCCGAACGATAGAGCGACCCCATCTGGTATCCGGTGAACTCCGGGTTGATCATGACCACGATCCGGGCGGAGGTCGGGAGGTCGAGACGGGCGATCTCGCGGCGCACGTCGACCGCCGGGTCCCGGTTGAAGACCGAGAGCAGCAGCATGACGTCCTCGCACGCGCCGAACTCGCGCGCGAAGGCGCGGAGCAGCACCTCCGGAGCCTTCCGCTCGCCCCACTCGAAGACCGACAGGAAGGTGAACGAGTCCGAGGCCCGCTCGGCCTTGATGTCCGTGTTGAAGTACAGCGGGTCGACGCCCAGCGGCATGACGTGGATCGGCGGCTTCACGCCGGAGGCCCGGAACGTCTCGACGTTGAACTGCGCAGGAACCCAGATCTCGTCCATCCGGTTGCAGCCGGCCACCCAGTCCTTGGGCAGGCCGGTGACCTCGAGCATGGTGTAGCCGACGTTGCGGCCACCCGTGCTCCCGCGCCGGAACGCGTCCGCCTGCGAGTACGAGATCTCCGCCGCCCCGCGCGCCGGCGTGCGGAGAACGAGGTCGTCGATCAGCGGGTCGTCGGTGGGCTTGTCCTCGTGGCCGTAGGCGTTCTCGAACGAGACGCGCACGTCCTGGTGGTGCAGCTGCTCCATGAGCTTGCGGCTCCCGACCGCGTACCCGAGCGGGGAGTGCAGCACCGAGCGCCAGTGGGCGTCGACGTCGTAGCGGCCCCGGTCGAGCCAGTCGCCCCACACGCCGCGGAAGTGCTCACGGGACTCCTCGAGGATCGCCCAGATGTCGACGTCGTTCTCGCGCGTCGAGGTGTTGTGGAAGTGGACCGCCGACACGTCGCCCGTGAAGACGACCCGCATGCCTGCCCGACGGGCGCGCAGGCAGTAGTCGGTGTCCTCGAAGTACGCGAAGATCCCCTCGTCGAGCGGACCGAGCCGGTCAAGGCCCTGGCGGGTGAGGTATGCGAGCGCGAAGATGACGGCCTCGACGTCGCGGGTCCCGCGCCCCTGGCCGATGTCCTTCTGCAGGCCGCCGAGCTGCTGCCCGAGGATCGACACCGGCTGCATGTACGCGCCCAGGTGGTTGATGCGGCCGGTCTGGTCGACGAGCCGCGTCCCGACGACGGCGACGTCGTCGCTCGCGTACGCGACCGCCTGGAGCCGGGCGAGCCAGCCCGCCTCGTCGAACCGGATGTCGTTGTTGACGAGGATGACGTCCTCGTCCGGCCGCGTCGCGGCGATGCCGAGGTTGACGCCCTTGGTGAAGCCGAGGTTCGTCCCGTTCTCGATCACGGTGACGTCGTCGTTGTCGGCGGCGATCTCGCGCAGCCAGTCGACGGTGCCGTCCACGCTGCCGTTGTCCACGAAGACAATGCGGTATGCGGCGTCGGTGCCGGCCGTCGCCCGGATCGAGGCCAAGCACTGCTGCGTGTACCGCAGCGCGTTCCACGTGAGCATCACGAGCGCGACCGGTCTGGTCGGCACACCGCCTCCCTGGCTCACTTCCGTCGCCGCGGACACCTCGCTCATGCGGCCCCCTTCGACTTGCGCCCGATGGCGGCGTAGTGCTGGTAGCCGAAGATCAGGTTGTTCAGCGTCTCGGTGTTGCGGCCGAGCACGTCCCAGCCGGGCTGCGACCGCAGCTCGTCCGGGACGGGCGCGAGCCGGGCCGAGTCCGGGACTCGCTGGCTCCGCTGGATCCGGACGTCGTCGAACCCGCATGCCTCGAACGCCCAGCGCAGCGCCTCCGGGTGGATCGGCTTGATGTGCGTGAGGTCGACGTAGAAGAACGTCGAGAAGATGAACAGGGCCTCCGGGTTCGGCGTCTCCATCAGCAGGACGCCGCCGGGAGCCAGCTTCTTGTGCACCAGGTCGATGATGGTCAGCAACTGGTTCGTCGTGAGGTGCTCGGCCACCTGGCTCGAGAAGACGCCGTCGATCTCACCCGTCGCAAGCCCGTGCAGGTGGGAGATCGCCTCCTCCTGACGGACGTCGCGGCCTGCCTCACGCGCGACGGCGACCTGGGAGGCATCGGAGTCGATGCCATAGGCCGGAATCCCGCGCTCGAGGAGCATGCCGATGAACTCGCCGCGACCGCACCCGAGGTCGAGGACGCGTCGACACCCGTCGAAGGCCGCCAGGTAGGGCTCGAGCAGCGGCTGGACGACCTCCTGCGGCCCACGGTGCCGGTCCTCGAAGCGCGCGTAGGCCAGGAGCTTCTGGACGCTCGGCAGGAGATCCTCGGACTCGGCCGCAGCGGCGCCCCCCGCGCCCACGGCGACATCGGCGGCGAGGCGCTCGACGGTCCCCTCCAGGGAGTCCAGGCGCATGGTCGCGTCGCCGATGGCGGTCTCGACCCTGGCGACCGACCGCGCCAGCTTCTCGTCGATCTCCAGCATGCGCTGGTTGATGATGGACTGCTGGACCGCGACGGGCTTCGCGTACCACCGGACGAGTCGTCGAAACACACGCTTCGCGAAGTGGATCAGGGACCCGACCACGGGTCGTGCGCTCGACGACGGGCGGTCGACGATCAGTTCCGCGTCACGGCGGACGGCGTCGATCCCGTAGCGGCCCAACGGCTCGAGCTCGACGATGACCGGACCACGGGCGTGCTCCCGCTGGGCACGCGACAGCGCCACCCGGACGGTGTGGATGACCGCCGAGACCTCGTTGTTCTCCAGCATCACGAACTCCTCATGCGGTGCCGCTCGGCGCCGTGACGGGCATCGACCAGGTGGCGGGGACGTACGTCAGCCCGACCTGGCCCAGAGTGCGCCCGCTGTCGACGACACTGAACGCGTACTGCCGTTCGTGCCAGTCGTAGACCGCCCGTCCAGAGCCGTCGTGAAGTGCGACGGTGAGCAGGTACGGCCCCTTGAGGAACGGAAGCTCGTCCATGGCGATGCGGACCGTGCCGCTCGCGGGCAGCCGGAGGCCGAGGTCCGAGCGCAGGGAGTTCTGGCCGTGCACGTGCTCCATCGAGTCGGCGCGGTGCACGCCGATGCCGACGACGAGCTCGTCCACGGGCCGAGCCGACGTGTAGTCGATCTCGAACGCCGCCGGCTCGCCACCGCGGAGGGCGCCGGTCGCCCGGCCGTCGGAACCGATCGTGCGGACCGCGGTGATCGTGACGTCGCCGCTCCCCCAGCGCGACGAGCCGGGCTCGTGCGCCGGCACGGCGGAACTGGCGACATGGACGTCGCCCAGGTACTCGGCCACCACTTCCTCGGACGGGCCGTACGACCGCAGGTGGCCCTTCTCGATCCAGACGGCGTCGCGGCACATCGAGCGGATCGTGTCCAGGCTGTGGGAGACCAGCACGATCGTCCGGCCTTCCTGGCGGAAGTGGGCGATGCGCTCGTAACACTTCATCTGGAACTCCTCGTCGCCGACGGCGAGGACCTCATCCAGCAGGAGCACGTCAGGCTCGACGCTGATGGACACGGCGAAGGCCAGCCGGGCGTACATGCCCGAGCTGTAGTTCTTCACCGGGAGCTCCATGAACTGCTCGACGCCCGCGAAGTCGACGATCGAGTCGTACATCGCCTCGGTCTCGCGCTCCGAGCGGCCGAGCACCGAGCTGGCGAGGTAGACGTTCTCGCGCCCGGTCAGGTCAGGGTGGAAGCCCGTGCCCAGCTCGAGCAGGGACGCGATGGAACCATGCACCCGCACCTCGCCCCGGTTGGGGGTGAGGATGCGGGCGAGCACCTTCAGCGTCGTCGACTTGCCCGACCCATTGGGGCCCACGATGCCCAGCGTCGAGCCCTGGGGGACCTCGAACGAGACACCCTTCAGCGCCCAGAACTCCTCGAACTTGTTCGAGCGCCCGACGAAGCGCTCCTTGAGCGTGTGCGAGCGCTCCTGGTAGACGCGGAAACTCTTCCAGACGTCGTCCACCTCGATGGCGTTGGCAGTCATCAGATCATCTCCGCGAAGAGTCGCTCGTTACGCCGGAACACCGCGAAACCCGTCACCACGAGCACAAGGCCGACCGCTGCCGCGTAGCCGAGCAGCTTCCAGTCCGGCGCGGCGTCCATGAGGAGGACGTTGCGCATCGAGACCACGACGCCGGTCATCGGGTTGAGCTGGATGACGTTGAGGATCGCGGGTCGGTCCTCCAGGACGTTCAGGGAGTAGATGATCGGCGTCCCCCAGAACCAGAGCTGCATGAAGATCCCGATGAAGTGCTGGACGTCTCTGAAGAACACCGCAGCCGTGGACAGCAGGAGCCCGATGCCGAAGGCGATCAGCATCGCGACCAGCATGATGAGCGGCAGGTATACGACGTGCCAGTCCGGAACGCCGACGAAGATCAGGACGGCGAGCAAGGCGACGCCGAACTCCCAGAGGAAGGTCACGAACCCTGAGAGCACGCTCGTCAGCGGGAGGATCTCCCGCCGGAAGTAGACCTTGCTCAGCAGGTAGCCGGCGGAGACGACCGAGGCCGTGCCGCCGACGGCACCCGACTGCATGAGGTTCCAGATGACCAGTCCGACGAAGAGGTAGATGGCGAACGGGACGTTCCCGGCATCACGCACGGGCGACGCAGGCAGGATCACCGTGAAGATGAAGGTGTAGATCGCCACCGTGGTCAGCGGGGTGATCAAGGACCATACGGCCCCCAGCACCGTGCCACGGTGCTGGACCTTGATGTCCCGGCGCACGAGATTGCGCAGGAGCTCCCGCGCTGCGCGGTACTCCACGAGCGTGCTCGCCAGGGCCGCCCGCCGTGGGCGGGGGGCAGGTTTCACCTGCACCGAACCGGTGCCGACGGAGGCAGACATGCCGGAAAGCCTACCGTCTGCACGCACTGCCGCCGACGGGCTCACGCTCGTCCGAGCGCCTCGGGTCGCGTGCTCAGGTCAGAGGATCGCCTCGACGGCCGAGCTGGCACGGAGCGTCGGGCCGGCGACTGAGCCCGCCGAACACCGCCGGGGCCCCGCGACGTGCGCTCGGCCCCGACCCCGAGGTCGGCGACCTCTCCGTCAGACCTCTGGGAGCATTCGGCGCATGCGCATCGTGCTCGACGCCACCCCGCTCCTCGGCCGCCGGACCGGGATCGGTCGCTACACCCACCAGCTCCTCGAGGCGCTGCCCGGTGCCCTGGCACGGGCCGGGCTGGAGGCGGACGTCGCGGTGAGCACGTGGACCGCACGGGGCGGTCGGCTCGTCGACCTCCCGGCGGGCGTCCGGCAGGTCGGGCCGCGCGCGCCCGCCCGGCTGCTCCGCTCGTTCTGGCTGCGGGGCGACCGCCCGAGGGTCGAGACACTGGTCGGACGCTGCGACGTCTTCCACGGCACGAACTTCGTCTCGCCGCCGACGCGCGGTGCACGCGAGGTCGTCACGGTCCACGACCTCACGTACGAGATGCTGCGCGACACCGTCTCCGCGGACAGCAAGGACTACCGCGTCCTCGTGCGGCGGGCCCTGGCGCGGGGCGCCCACGTCGTGACCCCGAGCGCGTCCGTCGCGGCCCAGGTGCGCGACTTCTACGGCCTCGAACCGGGTCGGGTGACACCGACCCCGCTCGGTGTCGACGCCGAGTGGTTCGCGACCGCGGCCCCCGACGGGGCGACGCTCGCGCGCCTCGGACTCCCGGAGACGTACCTCGTCTTCGTCGGCTCGCTCGACCCACGCAAGAACCTCGTCCGGCTGCTCGAGGCCCACGCCCGGGCGCGCGCGGCGGACCGCGGCGTCCCCGCCCTGGTCCTCGCGGGCCCCGCCGGGCGTGAGACGGGCCTCGCCGAGCGCGACGACGTGGTGCTGACGGGCTGGCTCGAGGACGCCGACCTCCGCACCGTCGTAGCCGGGGCGCGCGCCCTCGTGCTGCCTTCCCTGGACGAGGGTTTCGGCCTGCCCGCCCTGGAGGCGCTGGCGTGCGGTCGGCCGGTCGTCGCCGCCGACATCCCGACCCTGCGGGAAGTCACCGGAGAGCACTCCCTGCTCGCCGACCCGCTCGACGTCGACGACCTGGCGCGGGCGCTCGTGGAGGTGACGGCCGTCCCGGACGGCGCCGCGGAGAGGGCCGCGCGGCGCACCCACGCCTCCGGGTGGAGCTGGGCTCGATGCGCGGAGGCGACGGTCCTCGCTTACCTTTCTTGAGTGCCTCGGCCGGTTCAGATCGACCTCGATCGGCGCGGATCCTGAAGTTCCGGCCCGGTTGGCCGATCTACCCGGGGTGGGCACCCGAGGAGGAACGATGCGACGTGCGTGGTTGACCGTGGCGGCAGCCGTCCTGGCGAGCGCGGTCGGCATGGCCCCCGCGAGCGCGGCGGCCGAGCCTGACTGGCCTCTGCAGCCCGGGTGGCCGCAGGACACGAGCCTGACGGGCGCCCGCCCGATGAACTACCCCATCGAGCACAGCCGGGGTTACTCCGGCTGGTCGAAGCACTCGTCTCCCGCGATCGCGGACATCGACCTCGACGGCAGGGGGGAGATCGTCGTCGGCTCGCTCGACGGCCGCCTCTACGTCTACAACCACGACGGCTCGCTCCTGTGGTGGCAGTACGTGGACGACCCGAACGCACAGCCCGGGTCCATCCAGAGCTCCCCCGCCGTGGGCGACCTCGACGGCGACGGCCGGCTCGAGATCGTCGTCGGCTCCGACAACGGGTGGGTCTTCGCCTTCCGCGCCGACGGGTCGATCAAGCCGGGCTGGCCGCAGTTCACCGGCTGGAACGCCGACCATGCGGCCGGAAAGTGCGCGACCGATGCCTGCACCGGCGTCGTCGCCCCCCCCACGCTCGCCGACCTGGACGGGAACGGGACCCTCGAGGTCATCGCGGGGTCCTACAGCCACTACATGTACGTGTGGGACCACACCGGCGCCGTGCTGCCCGGCTGGCCGGTGGACGTCTGGGACGGCATCGCGTCCGGCGCGGCCGTCGGCGACCTCAACGGTGACGGGCGCCCCGAGATCGTCGTGGGCAGCGACGTCGCCTACGACTGCGCCGACTGCAAGCCGTACGGCGTGCTGGCCAAGGGCGGCCTCCTCCACGCGTTCACGCTCAACGGGCACGAGCTCTCCGGGTGGCCGTTCCGCACCGACTCGTTCATGCACTCGACGCCGGCCCTGGCCGACCTCGACGGCGACCGCCGCCTTGAGGTCCTCGCCGGCGGCGGCCTGTTCCCCACTGAGGCGAACACGCGGGGGCACAAGCTGTGGGTGGTCGGCTTCGACGGGGCGCTGCGGTGGTCCTTCCAGACCCGCGGGAACCTCATCGCCGCCCCGACCGTCGGCAACGTCACCGGCGACGGGCGCGTCGAGATCGCCCTCGCCGACTACTCGGGTGTGACGTACCTGCTCACCAGCACCGGGCACCCGATCTGGAGCAGCGAAGGGCGCACCGACCGCGCGACGAACGGGTCAGGTGCCCACTTCGCTGCCCCCGTGCTCGCCGACGTGACAGGCGACGGGCGGGCCGAGGTCGTCACGACCGACAGCAACTGGCACGTGAAGGCGTTCGACGCCGCCTCCGGGACGGTGGTCGCCGACACCGGGACGACCTTCCCGGTGTGGAGCAGCGCCGCGGTCGCCGACATCGACGGCGACGGGACGAACGAGGTCGTCGCGGGCTCGGCCGCGAGAAACGGCCCGAGTGCGGCAAGCTGCAACCCCGCGTTCATCGAGGACTGCGCCGGCGTCGGCCGCCTCTACGTGTGGGACACCCCCGGCCGCGGTGGCCTGGTGGCTCCGCAGTTCCAGGGCACCCGGGTCGTCCCGGTGGACCGGTCGCTCGTGCCTACCGACCCCACGGGGCCCACCGCCCGCGTGTACCGGTTCTGGAGCCCACGCTTCGACAACGCCCACTTCTTCACGACGAGCGGCACCGAGGCGCGCCAGATCATCGACACGGACGCGAACTGGGTCTACGAGGGCACGGCCTTCTCGACGCTGACGGCCAGTGGCGGACAGTGCACCTCGGGGGGGCAGGCGGTCCACCGGTTCTACTCGCCGGTCTTCCGGTCGCACTTCTACACGCAGAACGCGACCGAGAAGGACCAGATCGTCGCAAACGACCGCAACTGGGTCTACGAGGGCGTCGCCTACTGCGCCCCCGCCACCCAGCAGGCCGGCACCGTACCGCTGTACCGCTTCTGGAGCGCCCGCTTCAGCAAGCACCACTTCACCGCCAGCCAGGCGGAGGCGGACCAGCTCCGCACGCGCGACCCCAACTGGACCTATGAGGGGGTCGCCTACTACGTGACGCCGGCATGACCGGCAACAACGGGTGCCCTCCCGCAGACCGCTCCGGACGCCTCGCTCGCCGCTCCCGGCCTGGTACCGCCGCGCCGGAAGGTGACGACCGCCTCGATCGCTCCCGGCCTCGGCCACGCAAGCCGAGCAGAGCCCGGGGGGGAGATGAGAGGCGGTCCGCGACATCATCGACCACTTCGCCGACCCTGGTGACAAGCACCCGGGTCGAGTGGATGGATGCCCTTCGCGGCGGCGCGATCCTCCTCCTCCTCCTCCAGCACGCCACCGAGTACGCGCGGGAGGTGTCCGAGGTACCGCTCTGGCTCACCATGCTCTCGCAAGCGGCGCAACCGTTCCGGATGCCGGTGCTGATGCTCCTGTCCGGCATGCTCCTCGAGCGCTCCCTGGCCAAACCGCTCGGTGACTACTACCGAGGGAAGTTCCAGCATGCCCTCTGGCCATATCTCGTATGGCACGCCGTCGACCTGCACTTCCACTTCGGCTTCCCCCTGAGCGACGTGCGCGCCTGGTGGGGGTGGACCTACCTGTGGTTCCTCTTCTACATCATCCTCTTCTACGTCGTCGCGCCGGCGTTCCGACGCTTGCCGTCGTGGGTACCGGTGTGCCTCGCACTCGCGGCTGCAGTCGCGATCGATCTCGCGCCCTTCGACCCATCGCCGCTCTGGCGTCCTGACCGACTCGCCTACTACGCGGTGTTCTTCTTCAGTGGCTACTGGGCGGCGCCTCGCATCGCGCGAGCCGTGGCCCTGGTCAGCGAGCTCAGACACGGGACGTTCACCGGCCTCGTCGTCGTGGGGGTGGTGGCCAACGCGTCGCTGGCCATCAACCTCACGGAGAAGGTCTGGGCGATCCCGCTCGTCCTCGCCGGCGCGCTTGCGGCCGCGGGCCTCGTTGCGAGACTCTGCGCCCATCACCCGTCTGCGCGCATCAGGTTCATCGGCATGCGCAGCCTCGTCTACTACGTGGTGCACGTGCCGCTCATCCTGCTCGTCCTCGAGTTCCTGCCCGACCAGACGCTCAGCGGGCTGATGGCGGTCCCCGTTCTCCTAGTCGCGTGTCTCGCCGCAATCACACCTCTTGCGGCGCTCTCGCACCGCTGGCCGGTCTCATGGCTCTTCGCCGCTCCATGGCCATCCACGCGTCGGGCGGCACGTCCTCCGACGCACGCAGGAGGCAGCAGGGCCACGCGCGACCCGTGACTCGAACGGGCTCACGCCCCGAAGCTCTTGTACCAGCCGCGGACCTCGATGTACTGACCGCGAAGGCTGACCAGTCGGGTAACCGGTGGACTGTACCCCCAGGCGCCGTGCGGTCGGCGGCGGCTGTTCTCGCGGGGCCACACTGCCGGGGCAGCTCTTCGTTCGCATTCTGAGGTGTACCAGCGGGTGTAGCCCCAACCGTCGGCCAAGGCACGGTGGAGGCGCTCGCTCTTGCCCTTGGTCTGCGGGCCGGCGTGGCAGGGTCCGGGAGTGCTTGATCGCGAACTCGGCGCAGACGTCGCGCCAGCGGTCGGAGACGCAGGGCGAGCCGTTGTCGGACAGGACCCACTGGGTGGTGGTGCTGCGCGGGCGGCGAACCAGGCGACTGCCCGTCGCCGGGCGTCGGGCGCCGGTCGCGGTGGCGGCGATCTCGTCGTCGTGGACCTCGGCATGGGCGACGCAGGAGTGGTCCTCGACCACCGTGTGTACGAACGCGTGGCCCGTCTTCGGGTCGCAGGTCCTGCTCTTGTGCTTGCCGGGCGTCGCCGCGCGGTTGCGTATGCACTGACCGTGCCCGATGAAGGGCTAGCTAGCCGCCGCCATCGGCGATGTTGCCGAGCCTCTTGACGTCCACGTGCAGCATCGCGCCGGGCTGGTCGCGTTCGAAGCGTCGCACCGGCTTCCTCGGTGGCCGATTGACGTGGCCCAGCTGGCTCGGGCCGCACCGGGTGAACAACCGGTGCGCGGTGTACGGCGTGGCACCGATCAGCACGGGTGGCTGCACCGGTCCAGCCGCTTGCGCAGACGCAGCGAGACGATCCGGCCCGTGGTGACCCGATCCGTCTTGCTCGGAATCAACCGCGGGCGAGAGGGGCGGTTCTGCTTCGGCTGCCCCTTTCGCGCGCCGATCGGCACACCGCTTCACCCTCGGCCACGATCACTGGAACCGAGCCGCGATCTCCGCGATCGGAGCTTTCTGATCGACCACCAGACGAGCGACCGTGAGCCGAGTTCGGGGTGTCAGGGCGGCGTTGGCGGGGACCACGAGGGCCTCTGTGCGTGACGCGGATGCTCTGGGCGCTTCCACTCCACCGCCGGAGGCCCTCCTCGCGCAATCGCTGAGATCAGCGCATCACACAAGCTCGACCGACGTCGCGGGTCAGTACAGCTAGATCGCCGGTGAGCCCGTTGGCGCGAGAACAGGCGCCAGCGGCCCGTCCGCCGTCACACTGGGCGGGGCGCGCCTCGGGGACGCCGTTTCACGGCGCGCATGACCGGGCGCTCGACGAGAAACCAACTCCCTACCGCAAGGGGAACTGTCACCGCGACGGCAAGCAGGATGTGAAGGGCCACCGATGACATCCCCAGACCGGTGACGGCGAGCAGCTGCTGGGCAGGGAACGCGTACACGTACGTCCCGTACGAGATGTCGTTTCTCTGGACCCAGCGCGCGCTCGGGAGCCACGTCCCGAGCCACAGCAGCGCATACGCCACCGCGGGTGCGGCGAGTTGGGGAGCGCCACGGTCGAGCACCAAGATCCCAGCGGCCAGGATCACGGCGCCGACCAGGGCACCCACGAAGCGGAACTGGATCCGGTCTCCGGCTGCGCGGAGCACGGCTCCCCCTAGGAACAGCGGAAGGAGTTTGAGCAACTGGGCGAGCTCTCCATTGCCGCCAAAGACGTCGCTGAGGCCTGCATCCCAGAGGACATATGCGGACGCGGAGGCCAGCCACGCCAACCCGATCACCCAGAAGGCGCGCCTGCGCACGAAGGGCACGGTGAGGAAGGCTGCGATCACCAAGTAGCAGATGAACTCGTAGTAGAGCGTCCAGATGGAGCCGTTCCAAACGCCCGCGAACGGAACGGTCGACGGCGTGCCCGCGATGTCGTACGCACTGACCCGAAGCGTCGAGTTAGAGAAGAGGTAGTTCAAGGGGTGCGTGGCAGTTGTCCAGTACGCGCCCAGGCTGCCTTTCTCGACCAGGTAACCCAATGGACCGAACACGAGAACCATCATGAGAAGGCAGACCCAGTAGGCCGGCATGAGTCGCGCGAGCCGGTGAACAAGGTACTCCCCGAGCGGGTGCGAGAGCCGACTATGCGTCACGAGGTATCCGGAAATCCCGAAGAACCCGTACACCGCCCAGCCACCGAGGTTGTCGCCGTGAATGACTGGGCCAAACCCTGCACCTGTGACGTAGAAGGCGTGGGCGAAGATCACCGTAGAAGCGAGCAGCAGCCGGATGAGGTTCAGGCTGTTGCGCGCCGGGTACCCGACGACTCCCCCTGGCACTCAGGCCCTCTCGGAGAATGCGTGCGGACCCGCGAGGATGAGGTTCGCTTGGCCGGTTGGACCCGCCGAAGCACAGAAGCGCATGACCCCCTCAATGTCCGTCTCGACGACGGACGCGTTCTGCAGAAGCCGGATGTCGAGTCCCTGTGCCCGATACTGGTCGAGTACTGCCCTGGGGGCCAGGCCGCGTGCCCTGATCGCCTCCGGCCAGAACTCCGAGACGATGACGATGCCCGGGTTGTCACGGATGATCCTGACCATGCCGCCGACCACGTCGGTCTCGAAGCCCTGTACGTCGATCTTCACGACGTCGACCCGTCCCGTCACGAGGTCGTCCATCGCGGCCATGGCAGCGACGCGCGTGGCGATCCCCGTCGGATGCTCGGCGACGCGCGTGTCGCCGATGTTGTGCTCGGCGGACGTGATGGTCACGGTTCCAGTCCCACGTCCCAGGGCCAGTGGGTAGACCTCGACGGGCCTCGGCACCCCCCACACGTTCAGTCGCAGGATGCCGACCAGAGCCGGATGCGGTTCGAAGGCGAGCACGCGTGCGGGCTGGCACGTTGTCGCGATGAGCCGGGAGAAGTAACCGACGTTCGCCCCGACATCGACGAAGACCGAGTCCGGGGTGACGAGGGAACGGAGGATCTTGCCCTCCGCCGGCTCCCACGTGCCGTTGTTGCGGAGGTACGGCAACATGACGCCATCGTCCGCGCGGAGCCAGATCGGCCCGGCGTCGGAGGCGACCTCCACGATGCCAGGTCCCTCGTAGGGTCCCGGAACGGCGCGGGGATGCACAAGAGGCACGGCACTGCGCCGCTGACGCTGACCGTTGCCAAGACGGCGCCTGATGATGTCGCTCATCTCCTTCACACCCTCGTTGGATACGAGTACCGATCCACGGCGTCCGCTCGACCCTCGAGGAGCGCACAGGCCTGCTCTCCGTGGTCGAACAGGTTCACCGCGACGGGCTCCGTGCCGAAGAACTCGCGGGTGAGGCGACCGACGTCTGCACCTTCCTCGATCGCGAGCTCCCAGGTGAACCCCTGGAACGTCGCACGGACGGCCCCAAGGCCGTCGGGGGCAACGGCGACCCTCACGACAGCCGACTCCCCGGGGGGCCGGGGAAGCCAGCCGACCTCGATGGAGTAGCCAAAGCTCCGCCCGGCCTGCCGGACGATCTCCTCGAGCGCGTCGCGTTGCGCCGTCACAGAGATACCCGAGCTCTCGAAGGCGGCGACCTGATCACGGAACTGCGGGTACCGCAGGTCGATGATCGCTTCATTAGCCGGAACCGTGTACTCGCCGTGGTTGAGAACACCAGCATCCCGGTTGCTTCCGCCACCGGCGTGGTACACGAAGACCCCAGGCGCGAGACCGATGCGGTAGCCGAGCACACGGCTGCGCAGCGTCCAGTCGGTCTCCTCGCAGTACCCGCGGCCGAAGACGGGATCCATGAGGCCCACGTCCCGCAGGACCTCCGTGGGGATGAGGATGCAGAAGGAGATGCCGGCAGGGATGTCCATGACCGCGCCACGGAAGTGGCCCTCCACGGTGGCACTGAGCCAGTCGACCACATCCTGGTCGGCGAGATAGCGGTCGGGGTCCGCGTTGGGCAAGGAGTAGATGGACACGTTGTTCGACCATGCGGTGACCGAACCCACGCCGTCCTGGTCCGCTGCGGCCAACATCCCATCGATCAAGTTCCGCGGGTAGATCACGTCCGAGTTGGAGATGATCACGTAGTCGTATCCCCGACGTAGCGCCGCCTGAAGCCCGAGGTTGACGTTGCGAGGGATGCCGAGGTTCCGCGGGCTCCGGTAGTACTCGATCCCGAGACCGTCACAGAGGTCGCGGAGATCGTCGCTCCAGCCGGGCTCGGGCGAGCAGTCGTCGAGCACGAGGACGTCGATCGCGACCCTCTCGGACGAGAGGCGCCGTGCCGACTCGAGGGCCCGAGGCGTGAACGAGCGACCGTTGTAGACGGTGATGCACAGGAGCAGCCGTGGAGTGTTCACCTGCGGATCAGCCTCGCGCGTCCGTCACCCAGGCCGCGACTGACCCGGTACGCGAGTGACGACGTGATCTCGGCCAACTGGTTGCGCAGCCCGTCCTTCTCGACCTCCGCCTGGCGGAGCCGCAGGGTCGTCTCCGAGAGCTCGGAGCGCACGCGGATGAGCTCCTGGCTCATCTCCGTGAGCCGACCCGTCAGGTCCACGACCCTGTTGTTGGCAATCTCGAAGTCGACCAGCGCCTGCTCGAGGCTGATCGCGTCGAGCTGTCCCGGCGTCTGGGCTCCCGGTCGGTTCTCAGTCATGGTCTCGCTCTCTCGTGTGGACTACTGCCCGACCGCACTGATGCGGGGGCGTCCAAGGGTCTCCAGGTAGGTCGTGACCAGTCGGTCCGCGCAGTGCGCCCACGTGAGGCGACCGGACGACGAGCGGACGGCATCCACCTGCGCCCTTGCCGCATCGGCATCCTGCATCAGGTACTCAAGGACATCCGCCATCGCCGACGGCGACCAGTCCCTCGCGCGGACCGGCACGTCCGCGAGCAACTCGTCGAGCGGACCGAAGCCCACGAAGGCGCACGGAGTACCGAAGGCGGCGGCCTCGAACGGGACGAGCCCGAAGCCCTCTGCGGACGTCGGGTAGGCGACGACGTCCGCATGCTTCAGCAGCCAGTCCCGCTCGCTCGACGTCACGTCGGGCAGGACGATCGGGCGCTCAGCACCGGCGACGGCCAGAGCCTCGGCGTCCCGCGTGGATCCGAATGGCACCACAGCGCCTGCCAGGACCAGGCGGGCGGCGCTGCCCCGACGTCGGAGCTCGTGCCACGCCTGGACAGCGATGTCGCGGTTCTTGTGCCCATACGAAGCACCCATGACCAGGATGAACGGCGCACCCACAGCGTCCGCCCTCAGCATCTCCACCGGCACGGTCGGCGTGCTCTCCGTCGGACGGAGGTGATCTGTGCCGGCCTCGACGACCGTCACGGCGTCAGGTGCGATCGGTAGCCACGCCGCCTGGATGGCCCGGCGCGTGTCGTGAGAAAGGGCGACGACCCTGTCCACCGAGCACGCTGCCCGCCGCATGAACGCGCGGTACGCCTGCCACTCCCCCGGCTCCATGAAGTAGGAACCGTTCTCGTAGGCGATGAGGTCTTGGATGGTCACGACGGTGCGCCGCGCGATCCGTCGCCAGTGCTCGAACGGAAGGTACCCGCTCGGCTGGAACGGACGATGGAGGACGTCCACGTCGTGCACGCCCGGGAAGTTCCCGCCGTCTTCGGGGCAGACCACGACCTTCGAATGCTGGAGGATCTGTCCGGCATAGGCGGGGACGCTGCCACCGGGGGTCCCGACGAAGATCCGGCTGACGCCCGGATGCTGAGCCAGGGCATCGATCTGGTTGAGGACCGAGACCTGGGTCCCCATCTCGTACGGCCCCAGACAACTCGCATCGATGGCGATCCGCAGGCCGAACGTGGCGGCACGACAGTACTCGAGCGCACCCGCCAAAGGTCCGACAGCCGAGTCGCGCTCAGCGTCGAAGCCGCTGGGGAACTCCGGGTACCGGACGTGGAGCCAGTGACGTACGAACGGATCGTCGACGGCGTCACCCGCCCACGAGGGGGTGAGCGGACGGGTGACGAATGTCGATGGGTCGACGGCGTTGATCATCCCCCGACGCGCGGCGCGTAGCGCGAAGTCGAGCACCGCCACCTCGGGGCTGGGCGAGGATCGATCGAGCCCGCCGATCGACGTGAGCACGGCACACGAGAGCAGGACACCTGCACCGACAGGCACTGGAATGGGCGTCGGGCGTGAACGCACCGCCGGAATCGCCCGGAGGACCTGGGTGAGGGATTCTTCGTTGTGGCCGTTCGCCACCAGACCCGAAGGTCGGTTCCTGTCGGGGAAGCTGAGGTAGTTGGCGTTGTTCGACCAGAAGGACACCGTGGCGACGCGGACGTCGTCATCCATCAGTGCGTTCGCCGCATCGAGGCCACCGGGCGGTATGACTACGGGCGCCGTCGCCAGGAACAGTGATACGTCTGGGCCTTTCTCCAGCCTCTCGATCATGGTCACGAGATCCGCGGACGAGGCCGAGAAGCCGTCCAGCGCCTCAAGGCGCGCATCGAAGCGGGTCCCCGGCTCGACCAGGGCAATCACCGGGACGTGGGCGCGGGTGAGGGACTCGATAGTTGACGCCCAGATCTCCGTGCGTGAGCCGACACACAGGACGGCCGTGGAGCGCGGGCCGTCCAGCGGCCCCACGTTGTCAACCGACTCCACGGCCCGGCCCCCAATCATCCACCCACGTGGCGGTGGTCCCCAGCCGGCGCAGTGCTCCGCCCGACCTCGCGGGAGTGTAGCCGGTCAGCGCGGTCGGTCATCCGCAGCGCGCGGCCCGTCCCCGTGCTTTTTGGGCACGAGTGTCCTCTTTGGCCGTATCCTGCAGAGATTCACCCGCGGCTCGCCGGTTCCCTAGGTATCTCGACCCACTTCTGCCGGGACTGGCAAGGCGACGGAGGCGGGTGTCGTAACCTTACGGGGTGACCGCCTGGAGGGCCCGAATGCCAGGTCAGGGGAAGAGAGGCACGGATGACGGAAGCTGCCGCGATCGACCGCGTGACCGCACGGACCGCAACGGACGGACGCTGGCTCGCTCAAGCGATTGGCGGATCGTCGCACGTCGGCCACGCTCAGCGATCCTGCGTCGCGGCCGCGATGTCATGACGAGGGTTCTTGTCACGGGTGCCGGCGGGTACATCGGCGGCCACGTCATGCACGCGCTGGCCGCTACCGGAGTCGATGTCGTGGGCGTCGACCTTCCCAGCCCAAAGCGCGCACCTCAGGACCTGCCGATCCCTCTCCTCGAGGCGGACATCTTCGAGGACCCCGTTGCGCTCATCGACGAGGTGGGGCCCGTCGATGTGTGCCTGCACCTCGCCTGGGAAGCGGGCTTCGTGCACGACGCTCCCACGCACATGCTTCGGCTGTCTGACCACGTGCGGTTCCTGGACGCGGTAGTCGCCGCGGGTACACCGCGTCTTGCTGTGCTCGGCACGATGCACGAGGTCGGGTATCACCACGGGGTGATCGACGAGACCACCCGCACGGAGCCGCGAACGCAGTACGGCATCGCCAAGGATGCGTTACGCCGGTCCCTCGGGCTCAAGCTCATGGGGAGCGCGACCGTCCTGCAGTGGCTGCGCTGCTTCTACATCTACGGCGACGACGCCCGGAACAACTCGATCTTCACCAAGATCATCGAAGCGTCGCGTGCCGGTCGGAAGACGTTCCCGTTCACGACCGGCTCGAACAAGTACGACTTCCTCGAGGTACGTGAGCTCGCATGGCAGATCACCGCGACGATCCTGCAGGGTCAAGTCACCGGGGTGATCAACTGCTGCTCGGGCACACCGGTCTCGCTGGGCGAGCGCGTGGAGGAGTTCATCCGCGAGAACGATCTTGACATCGCTCTGGAGTACGGCGCGTTCCCCGACCGGCCGTACGACTCGCCAGCGGTCTGGGGGGATGCCACGAAGATCCGAGAGATCCTCTCGCAATACGGCGGGCGACCGCTCTGAACGGACGGGCGCCCCGCTACCTGCCACGCGCCTGCTGGATTCCGATGCGCCGGCTCGCGCGCGGCCCGTCGCCGACGGCTCGCAACGCGCACCAAGCGCTAGGGTCGTCAGCTGACATGTCCGCGACCACAAGGGTGGTGTCGTGAAGCTCCTCGTGACCGGTGGGGCCGGGTTCATCGGCTCGAACTTCGTCCAGCAGACGGTGCGCGAACGCCCCGACGTCGAGGTGACCGTCCTGGACGCCCTGACCTACGCGGGTGATCGCGCCTCGCTCGCTCCGGTCGCGGACCAGATCACCTTCGTCGAGGGCGACATCGCCGACGCGGACACCGTGGACGGCCTGGTGCGGGACAGCGACGTCGTCGTCCACTTCGCGGCGGAGTCGCACAACGACAACTCCCTCGACGACCCCTGGCCCTTCGTGCAGACCAACGTCGTCGGGACGTACACGCTGCTGGAGGCCGTCCGGCGGCACGGCACCCGCTACCACCACATCTCCACCGACGAGGTCTACGGCGACCTCGAGCTCGACGACCCGGCGAAGTTCACGCCGGACACGCCGTACAACCCGTCGAGCCCCTACTCGTCGACGAAGGCGGCCAGCGACCTGCTCGTGCGGGCCTGGGTCCGCTCGTTCGGCGTGCAGGCGACGATCTCGAACTGCTCGAACAACTACGGCCCCTACCAGCACGTGGAGAAGTTCATCCCGCGGCAGATCACGAACGTGATCGACGGCGTGCGGCCCAAGCTCTACGGCCGGGGCGAGAACGTGCGGGACTGGATCCACGTCGACGACCACAACGCGGCCGTCTGGACGATCATCGAGAAGGGCCGCATCGGCGAGACGTACCTCATCGGGGCCGACGGCGAGCAGAACAACAAGGACGTCGTCGAGCTCATCCTCGAGCTCATGGGCCAGCCGCGCGACGCGTACGACCTCGTCAGCGACCGTCCCGGCCACGACATGCGGTACGCGATCGACGCGAGCCGGCTGCGCGACGAGCTCGGGTGGGCGCCCCGTTACCCCGGCTTCCGCGACGGGCTCGCCGCGACGGTGGAGTGGTACCGCGCGAACGAGGACTGGTGGCGCCCGCGCAAGGACGCGACCGAGGCGAAGTACGCGCGCCTCGGGCGCTGAGCCGCTGGACCGCTGAGCCGCTGGACCGCTGAGCCGCTGGGCGGCGCCGCGCCCCGGTCGATCTCCACGACACCTCCACGCGTTCGACGCCCAGTCGTCGTCGTCCGCCGAGGGCCGACACCTATGCTCGTGAGCCGTGACCCCCCGCCACACGGCCGCGCGACAGCACCGCGTCCGCCACGCCCGCCGCCACCGGCATCACCCCCTGCTCAGCGGCATGGCGCTCACCGCATTGGCGATCGGCTCCTTCGGCCTCACGGCCGCAGCGACGGCCTACCAGCGGCTTTCGGGCAACATCGACACGTACGACATCTCAGGTCTCGTCGACGACATCACTCCGGCGCCCGGGTCGGTCACCACTCAGCACGACCCGAACGACCCTCGCGAGGGACGCGCCCTCAACCTGCTCGTCCTGGGCTCGGACGTCCGTTCCGGCGAGAACGCCCTGCTCGGAGGCGAGGAGGACGGCATGCGGTCCGACACGACGCTCGTCGTGCACGTCTCCGCCGACCGCAGCCGCATCGACGCCGTGTCGATCCCGCGCGACACCCGCGTCGACATCCCCAGCTGCAACTTCAACGACGGCTCCACGTCGCGCCCGCAGTCCGCCCGCTTCAACGCCGCCTTCTCGATCGGCGCCCGCAACAACGACATCGGCGAGGCCGCCGCCTGCACCATCCAGACCGTCCAGTCGCTCACCGGCGTCCAGATCGACGGCTGGGTCGTGGTCGACTTCGCGGGCTTCCGGAGCATGGTCGACGCCCTCGGCGGCGTGGACATGTGCATCCCGAACGACATGGAGTCGTCCAAGTCGGGGCTGAGCATCACGGCCGGCATGCACGAGCTCGACGGCATCACGGCACTGGCCCTGGCCCGCGCACGCACCGGCGAGGGCCTTGGCAACGGCTCGGACATCAACCGACTCGGCCGGCAGCAGCAGCTGATGAGCGCCATCGCGAAGGAGGTGTTCGAGAAGAACCTCCTGACGGACCTCGACCAGCTGTACCGCTTCCTCAACGCCGCGACGCAGTCGCTGACCGCGGACGAGGAGACGGGCAACATCCGCTCGCTCGCCGGTCTCGCCTGGAGCCTCCAGGACATCCCGCCGCAGAACATCACCTTCCTCACGGCGCCGCACACGACCAACCCGAACGATCGCAACGAGGTGGTCTTCGTGCCCGAGGCCGACGCGATCTGGCAGGCGTTCATCAACGACACCCCGATGGTGCCGCAGGCGCCGGCCGCCACGGATCCGGGCACGGCAGACCCCGGGACCCCGGCGCCCACCACCCCGGCGCCCACCACCCCCGCGCCCACCACCCCCGCGCCCACCACCCCCGCGCCC
>JAEZZV010000176.1 GCA_023418375.1 Actinomycetes bacterium
GGCCGCCGTGGTCGCGCTGGCGGACTTCTGGCGGGGGAGCGCCGAGGCGGCGACCATCGAGCGGCTCATGGGCGGGGACCCGGCGGCGGTCGCCGACCGGTACGCCGCCGCGGACCCGGCGCTGCTCGGACCACCGGCGTGCCCGGTGGTGCTCGTGCACGGGACCGAGGACGAAGCCGTGCCGGTGCAGATGGCGCACGACTACGCGGCCGACCGCGCGGACGTGCGGCTCGTCGAGGTGCCCGGTGCCGGGCACTTCGACGTCATCGACCCCTCGGCGGCGGCCTGGCCGGCCGTGGTCGACGGTGTGTGGGCGGCCCTCGGGCGCGCCCGGCCGGCCCTCGCCTGACTCGCCCGATACTGGGTGGACCGCGTCGATCGGGGGTCCTCATGACGACTGCTCTCCCGCCGGGCGAGCCCGCCGTCCCGGCCTGGCGCGTCGTCCGGATCGGTGACCTGGTCGCGCTCCTCGGGGTGCCCGCCGCCCGAGCGCCGGGCCGTCCGCGCATCGTGGCCGTCGACGGGCGCAGCGCGTCCGGGAAGTCGACCCTCGCGTCGCGGCTGCACCGCGCGGTGCCGCGCTCCGCCGTCGTGGCGACCGACGACCTCGCCTGGCACGAGCCGCTCTACGCCTGGGGTCACCTGCTCGCCGACGACGTCCTGCGTCCCCTGCGCGAGGGGCGCGCGCTCGCCTTCCGGCCGCCGCAGTGGGACGCGCGCGGGCGGGCAGGACGGATCGAGGTGCCGGCTGGGCTGGACCTCGTCGTGGTGGAGGGCACCGGGGCGAGCCACCGTGAGCAGGCCGAGCTCGTCGACGCGACGGTCTGGGTCCAGGCGGACCGGGCCGAGGCCGAGCGGCGCGGCATCGCGCGCGACATCGCGTCGGGTGTCAACGGCGGTCGCGAGGAGGCGACGGCGTTCTGGCACGCGTGGATGGCCGAGGAGCTGCGGTTCTTCGAGCGCCAGCGGACGTGGGAGCGCGCGGACGTCGTCGTGCACGGGACCCCGGACGGGGTGCTCGCCGACGACGAGGTGGAGATCGCCGTGGGCGGACTGGGCGGGCCGCCAGACTCTTGATCTGCGTCAAGGACGCGCGCGCAGCCGCTGCCTAGCGTCGGGACGAGCCCACGAAAGGGGAGTCCCATGCTTCGCCACACCGCCCACCTGAACCTCGTCGCCGGCCTGTCTCGCCTGGTCGGTGCGCTGCGCCCCGCCGTCGTGCAGGCGCACTGCGACACCGACGACGGGCCCGCCGTCACCGCCGGTCGCCGCGCCCTGGAGACCGGCAACCTCAACCACGCGCTGCCCTGGATCCCGGCCGACGGCGAGGCCGAGCTCCGCGACGTGTTCACGCGCGTGCTGCGCGTGCGGGAGCTCGGGCCGGAGGCCGCCGCGCTCGCCGACCGGCTCTTCCTCGAGACGCTCGTCCGGATCCACCGGATGGGCGAGGGCGTCGGGTTCACCGGCATCAAGGCCGCGGGCGCCGGAGTCGAGCCGGTCGTCGTCGCCGCCGACGCCGCCCTCGCCTCGGGCGACGACGCCGCCGTCCTCGCCCTGGTGCCCGACGACCGCCGCGCCCGCCTGCACGAGCTGTTCGTCGCGGCGCTCGCCCGTCGGGACCACGACGTCGACGACGTCGCCGCAGCCCGGGCGGCGGTCGGCGCGTACGTCACGTTCGTGAAGTACGCCGAGGGCCACGACCACGCGCACAACCACGCGCACGACCACGGCCACGCGCACGACCACGCGCACGACCACGTGCACGCGCACGACCACGTGCACTAGGTCGACCGATGCTCCGCCTCGTCCGGGTGTCCGGCCAGTCGATGGCCCCGACCCTGCGCCCAGCTGACCTGCTGCTCACCTCGCGCGGGCGGCGGGGGTGGCCGGGAGCGCGGGGGTGGGGGGCGCGGTCGGTGCGGCGGGGGGACGTCGTCGTGCTCAGGCGGGGCGGGGTGCGGATGGTGAAGCGCGTCGTAGCGCTCGCCGGGGACCTCGTCGAGCTCGAAGCCGGGCGGCTGTTCGTCGGCGGGCGGTCGGTCGACTGGCGCGCCCGCGTGGCCGGGGCGCAGGTCCAGGCATGGCGTGTGCCGCCCGGGCACGTGTTCGTCGCGGGCGACAACGCGGCGGCGTCCGACGACTCGCGCGTCTGGGCGGAGCCGTACGTGCCGCTGCCCGATGTCGACGCGCGGGTCCTCGCGCGGCTTCCCCGCCTGCGCGGACCCCGTCGGGCGCACCGCACCCCCGCCCCGAGTCCCCGCGAGCTCAGCCCTCGTCGAGCAGCCCCTGCAGCGCGTCCGGCCGCGTGATCGTCACGGCCCGACGTGCGCCGAGCGCGATGATCCCGCGCCCGGCCAGGCCGCTGAGGGCGCGGCTGAGGCTCTCCGGAGTGGTGTCGAGCAGCGACGCGACGTCCTTCTTGGCGAGCGGGAGGGTGACGGTCGCGACGCCGTCGTGCCACGCCGCCGGCAGGCGCAGGAGGTAGGCGGCCAGGCGCGCCTCGACGTCGCGCGAGGTCAGGGCGTTGAGGCGGTCCTCCGCGTCGGACAGCCGGGCGCTCACCGTGGCGAGCATCCGGAGCCCGATCTCCGGGTGGGTGCGGATGAGCCTCTGGAGGTCGTCGTGGCGGAAGACGCAGAGCGTGGCGTCCTCGAGCGCGACCACCCGGTGGTCCGGCCGGTCGCCGGTGAAGACGGCGGCCTCCCCGGTGAACTCGCCGGGACCGAGCACCCGGACGATCTGCTCGGCGCCGTCGGCGGAGAGGCGCGAGACCTTCAGGCGCCCCACGTGCACGACCATGAGCTGCGCGGGAGCGTCGTCGGACGCGTAGGGGGTGGCGCCGGCGGGGACGCGGGTCGGCCGGGCGACCCTGGCCACCTGCTCCTGGTCCGGCGCGGACAGGCCGGCGAACACGGGGACGCGCGCGACGCAGGTGTCGGCCATGGAGCCAGCCTAGGGAGAGGGCCGGGGCGTCGCCGGCCGCGCCCGTCAGCCGGCGTCAGCCGCGGGTGTCGCAGACGCCCGTCGCCGGGAGCGCCGTGAAGCACGTCGGGCAGATGGCGACGGGTCGGTCCTCGCGGGCCGGGGCCCGCGTCGCCCTCGGTGCGGCCG
>JAEZZV010000179.1 GCA_023418375.1 Actinomycetes bacterium
GGACGTGGCGGTGGTGGGCGTCGCGGTGGTGGGCGTGGCCGTGGTGGGCGTGGCGGTGGTGGGCGTCGCGGTCGGGCTCGGGACCGGGGTGGGGCTGCGGCTCGCGGCGGTGGCCGACGGCGAGGCGGCGCGGTCGGCCGGCTCCGCCTCGCCGTCGTCGCGCATCAGCAGGATCGTCACCAAGGCGGTGAGCACCACGCCCAGCACGCCGAGGATCACCCAGGGAACACGATCCGATCTCCTCATGACGCACGCTCCTTCGCGTCGCGCCCGATGCTGCTAGGGCAGGTACTGCCCGATGAGGCGCTTCACCTCGCCGTCGCGCACCTGGAGCCAGTAGAAGTTGCTCGCGTGGCTCAGGCCCGGGCCGGCGGAACACTCCTGCGAGCCGGTCGGCGGCGCGAGCCACCACTCCATGGGGGTGCGCTCGAGGAAGGTGAGGAGGCCGTCGTCGCCGGAGCACCAGTCCCAGATGCGGATGTCGTCCGCCATGGGGACCTGTCGGACGTTCGTGGACTCGTTGACGAGCACGAAGCCGTTCGGCGGGGGGATCTCGGCGGTCGGGTCGTGAGCGAGCAGGTAGTCGTCCGCGGCGTCGCCGAAGTAGAAGACCTGGACGTCCGCCTCGAGGACCATCGCGGTCAGGTCGGCGTCCGTCACCGTGGCGATGTAGTCGCCGTTGACGAGGTCGTCGCCGACGGCCGGGATGTCGGAGGACCCGTCGGCGGGCAGGTGCTCGCCGGGGTCCCACAGGGGGAACGGGTCCACGGCCGGGCCGGCGTCGTCGGCGCCCTCGTCGGCGCCCTCGTCGGCGCCCTCGTCGTCGGTACCCGCCTCGTCGCCATCGGCGGTCGCGGTGGGGCTCGCGCTCGGCGTGTCCGACGGCGGGGTCGTCGCCTCGGCCTCGGTGCCCGCGCCGTCGTCGCGCATGACCAGGACGACCACCAGCGCGGTGACGACCATGAGCAGCAACGCCACCAGCACCCACGGCAGTCGACGTGACCCGCCCATGACGCACGCTCCTTCGCGCCCGGCCCCACGATGATCATCCTCCCGTGGGACCGGGCGCGTCACGCGCTCGCGGTGCCGGACCTCACGGCACGAACTGGGCCACCGCCTGGGCGATCACGCCGCCACGGACGTCGAGCCAGTAGAGGCCGCCCACCGGGATGGTCGAGGTGTCCTCGCACAGGCTCTCGCCGTCCTCGATCGGTGCCGTGGCCCACTCGGCGACGCCGCCGGTGCGCCGGACCTTCTCCTCGTTCGGACCCCAGCACACCTCCCAGACCGGCGTGTCGGCCGCGAGGGGGATGACCCGGTCGGTCTGCCCGTCGGGGTCGTCGCTCACGTAGTCGTCGAGGATCTCGGTGCCCGGCGCGTTGGCGGCCACCCACTCGTCCGCGGCGGTCCCGAAGTACAGGACGACGACGTCCGCGGAGACCGTCCCGGCGGCGGCGTCCACCTCGTCGACCAGCGCGAGGTAGTTGCCGTCGGGCAGGGGTGCCGCGGGGTCGCTCGGGGGGATCGACGAGGCGCCGTCGGGCGTGTAGTGCGCCTGGGGGTCCGGCAGCGGGCCGGCGTCGGGCACGGTGAACGCCACCGGCTCGCTGACGAGCGCGACGGGCGTCCACACCTCGGGGCTCGTCTGCAGCTGCAGGGGGAGGTAGGCGACCAGGTCGTACGCTCCCGGGGCGAGCGCGCCGCCGTCGCAGGCGACGCCCGCGATCTGCGCCTCGTGCGTGCGCGGGTCGCCGTCGGGGGCGGTCCCCTCGCGCAGGTCCGCGAGCGTGGTGCCGACGACGACGCCTCCCTGGGCGACGACGAACGCGTAGCTCTCCGGGATCCCCCCGCCGTCCAGCGGGAGGACGTCCGCCGAGGAGAACGCGTCGACGCCGGTGCCGAGCCACCCGGTGAGCTCGCCGGCGGTGAGCTCGGTGGTGTCCAGGCCCATGCTCAGGGTCATGCCCCGGTCGGCGGGCATCGTGGCGAGGTCGGCCAGGGCGGTGCCGCAGGTGGGCTCCGCGACGGTCCCGGTGACCGGGTCGGCCGTGGGGTCGCTCGGGGCGCTGTCGGTCGGCCCGTCGGTCGGGCTGTCGGCGGGCGGTGCCGTCGTCCCGCCGAGGTTCTGCACCACTGCGGTCCCGGCCACCGCCACGCCGACGACGGCCGCAGCGGTCGCCAAGGTCACGGCCGCGGCGCGCGTGCGCCGGTGCCGCCGGGTGCGGGCGACCATGAGGTCGACCGCCAGGCCGGGCCGCGCGTCGTTCGCAATCTGGGCGGCGGCGTACAGGTCCCGCAGACCCGCCTCGAACTGCTCGCTCATCGGTTCCCCCCTCCCACGAGATGGATATCGGTGTCGTCCCAGGCCCCGAGCATCGGGGCGAGACGACGACGCGCGTCGGACAGGTATCGCTTGACGGCGCCCTCCGAGAGGTCCAACCGGTCCGCGATGTCGCGCACCGCCAGGTCCTCGAAGTGGCGCAGGACGACGCAGGCGCGCTCACGGGGCGTCAGCCGGGCGAGCGCGGCGTGCACGTCGGCGCGCGCGGTCGCGACGGCAGCCGGCCCGGAGCCGCCTGCGCGCTCGTCGTCGGCCACGAGCCAGGCGATGCCGTCCCAGCGGTCGCGCCGGCGCCGCGTGTTGAGGAAGGCGTTGAGGACCGCCCGCCGCACGTACGCCTCGAGGTGCTCGACCTCGGCCGGGTGCCGGCGGGAGAACGTGGCGACCATCGCGTCCTGGACGAGGTCCTGCGCCGACGCCTGCTCGCCCGTGAGCAGGTAGGCGTACGCGACGAGCGCCGACCCCCGCTCCCGGGCCAGCGCCGTCAGCTCCTGTTCCCAGCTCATGGGTCCTCCGCGATCGCCGGTGCCATCCTTCACCAGCTACGACACCGGGGATCGCGGATCGGTTGGGGTGGGCTAGCGGGAGGTCTCGACCCAGAGGTCTGTGGAGAAGCCTTCGCCGGTCTCGTTGGACGTGTCGACGTGGACGACGACGGTGCCACGCGTGAACGTGCCCGCGTTCCCGAAGGGCCGGTCGGGGTCGGTCCGCTCGTCCTGGACCTCATAGCCCGCCGCGACGAGAGCGTTCCTGACCCGGTCGTAGGTGTCCCGACCGCCGATGTTCGACACGGTTGTGCGCCAGCGCAGCCCGTCCTCGTAGGCCTGGCTCCGCAGGATGCGGTCGCCCTCCCCCAGGACCAGGGGCAGGTCGCCCGGGACGGCGGCCGGGTCGACGTCGCTCCAGCCCTCGTCGCCGGCGAACCGCTCGAGCCACTCGGCGTCGTCCGTGCCGCCCGCGTCGTCCTGGCCGCCCTGACCGGGCGAACCCTCGACCACGTGCACGACGACGAGGTTGCTGAGGTACGGCGCCGAGACCGGGCCGTCGCCGACCTGGACCACCATGACGGCGACCAGGTCGAAGTCCGCGGAGCCGCCTGCAGCGATGGGCGTCGCCCCGTCGCCGCTGCACTCCAGGAACCGCGCCCGGACCACGTGCTCCTCGACGCTCACGTCATCGCCCGAGCCACTCGGTCGCACCTCGTCCGCCCAGCCGAGCTCGGGGTGGCCGACGACGACGCCGTCGCGGGCCAGCCACACGCTGAAGGTGTACCCGTGCGGCAGTGACGTGTCCGTGACCATCGTGGTGGTGACCAGGGCCTCGACCGGGTCGCCGACCCGCACCGTCGGCTCCGCGATCGTGGCCTCGAGGGAGACCTCGGGCACACCGTCGGGCTGCGCGGGCAGGTCGTCGAGGTGCGTGCCGCACGCGACGTCGGAGCCGGGCGCGGGCGTCACCTCGTCCTGCTCGACCGTCGGGGACGGCGTGGTCTGCGCGGGCGGTGCGCCGCCGTCGGGCCCTGGCAGCGCGCCGGCCGCCAGGAGCGTCACAGCCACGATGGCGACGGCGACTCCCCCGGCGCCCGCCTCGAACCGGGTGCGCCGTCGCCGGGCCGATGCGCGGACGGTCGCCAGGTCCAGGCTGCGACCCGCCGCGAAGGCCGCGGCGGCGCCGTCCGCGAGCCCCTCGAGGCCCCGGCCGAGCGGGCGGTGCTCGTCCTCGTACGTCGTCATCGGGGGCTCCTCACGGGCTGGACCTCGAGCGTCTCGACCGGCTCGACCGGGCCGAGCAGGCTCTCGAGCCGGCGGATGCCGTCGGACAGGCAGCGCTTGGCCACGGCCTCGCTGATCCCCAGCCGCGCGGCGAGCGCCGGCACGGTGAGGTCGTCGTAGAACCGCGGGACGACGCAGGCGCGCTCGCGAGGCGGGAGCGTCGCCAGCGCTGCCTGGAGGTCGACGTGGTCGGCGGCGCTCGCCGCAAGGTGGTCGGACGCGGCGGGGGCGGTGTCGGCGGGCGCCGCGAACAGGTGGCGGCGGCGGGCCCACAGGCGGTCCCGCCGGTAGCCGTCGAGGAAGACGTTGAGGATCGTGCGGCGCACGTACGCCTCGGTCCAGGTCAGATCCGAGCCCGCGCGCGGCCGCCCGTACGCCCTGGCCAGCGCCTCCTGGACCAGGTCCTGCGACCGGTCGAAGCTGCCTGTGAGCAGGTAGGCGTACCCCACCAGGGCAGGGCCGCGCGTCGTCGCCAGCTCGGCGAGGTCGTCCCCCCACGCCATCGTGCGCCTCCCGCCAGGTCCGGTGTCAGGCTCCCAGACGAAGAGCTGCGCCGAACCGTTGGGCGGGGGTGATCTGCGCCGTGCCGTGGCGACCCGGCGCTCGCCCCGGGTCAGCCGCAGACGGTGCCCAGCGCGGCCGGGCCCTCCGGGTAGGTGGTGCCGAGGCTGACGACGATCGCGGCGACCGTCCCCGGGTCGACGGCGAACGGCTCCTCCGCCGGCTCGTCAGTGGTCACCTCGAAGGCGAGCATCCGGTCGCCCTCGACGACCGCCCAGACGTCACGCCCGGCCACCGCGCCCGACGGCCCGACGTGACCGACGAGCGTCGCGTCGGGGTAGGCCGCCCGGACGTCGTCCAGCGTGTCGCCGACCTGCACGCCCGCGTCGGTGGCGAGGCCGTCCGTCACGACCTCGATGCGCGTCACCAGGCCGTCGTCCACGACCAGGCCGAACGGCTCGATCGACGTACCGAAGGGGGTGGTCCGCCAGGAGTAGGTCGCGGCCCAGCGGCCGCCGGACTGCGCGCCGCCGTCCTCGTCGAACGTCAGGCACCCGTTCGCCAGCCACTCGACCACGGCACCCGGGCCCTCGGCCGGCGGGGCCTCGCCGAGGCGCACCGGCCCGACGCCGTCAGGCGAGATGGCGAGCGAGTCGAGCGCCGGACGTTGGCCCTCGGGGCCGGTCGGCTCGCTGAGGTGCACGACGACGCCGTTCGAGCGGAACGGGACGGGCCAGTCGTTCCCGTCCGCCGGGGGGAGGAAGGCGACGATGCCGTACGTGCCCGGCGCGAGCGACCCCGCGACGGTCCCGTCCGCCTGGCAAGCCTCGAAGCGCACGTCGGAGTAGCGGTACCAGGTGGGGTCCCCGTCGTCGACGACACCCTGCACGCCCTCGTCGGTCCAGTCGTCCGCCGGCAGGCCCACCACGGTGTCGCCCCGGAAGAGCGCGTAGGTGACCGACCGCCCGACCTGGCGGACGGCGTCGGGCGACGCCGCGACGTCGACGGTGAGCGGGAGGTCCGCGTCGGCCGGCGCGACCATGGACGGCTCGAAGGAGGAGAGCATCAGCTCCACGTCTGGCGCGCCGCCGGGCTGCACGAGGTCGTCCAGGTCGGCGCCGCAGCGGATCGTCATGGCGTCGGCGAGGTCCGTCGCGGCCGGAGTCGGCTCGGGCGCGCGGCCCGCGACCTGCACCCCGCCGACGACGGCCGCCCCGGCAGCCGCGACCCCCACCGCGCCCTGGGAGGCGTAGCGGACGGTGCGGCGTCGGCGGATGCGGGACAGCACCGGCGAGGCGGGCAGCGGGTCACGGCCCGCGGTCGCGCGGTCCGCGGCGGTCCACAGGGCGAGCGTCAGGTCGTTCATCGTCGGTCCTTCGCCATCGCGGGGACATCGGAGGTGGTCTGCACGAGCTCGACGTCGTGCGGGGGGATCGGGCCGAGCAGCGCCTCGAGGCGGTGCGTGGCCAGGGACAGGTAGCGCTTGACCGTGCCGTCGCCGATGCCCAGGGCCTCGGCGATCTCCGCGACGGTGCGGTCGTCGTAGAAGCGCAGGACGACGCACGCCCGCTGCTGGCGGGGCAGAGTCGCCAGCGCGGCGACGACGTCGATCCGGTCGCCGACGGCGTCCGCGTGGCCGGGGCGCTCGGCCCGCTCGGCGGCCACGGGCAGGCGGCCCGACCAGCGCTTCCGCTTGCGCCAGCCGTCGAGGTAGAGCGTCAGGATCGCGCGTCGGACGTACGCCTCGGCGGAGTCGAGCGCGAGCCCGGCCCGGCGCCGCGCGAACGTCTTGACCAGGGCGTCCTGGACCAGGTCCTCGGCGTCGTGCACGTCGCCGCACAGCAGGTAGGCGTACCCGGTCAGGGCCCGGCTGCGCTGGGCGAGGAGGCGGGTGACCACCTCGTCGTCGTGCGTGCGCGCCATCGTGTGCCCTCCTGCGCCCGGGCGGCCGGTGGCCGCTCTCGAGAAGTGTGACGCGCGAGGGTGGCCGGCGGTTGCACGGACGACAAGGACGGGCAGCAGGGGGGACCGTTGCCCCCGGTGTCCCTCCAGGGCGGACCGCTACGGCATCGGCTTGCCGCCCGCGACGCCGAGGCGCTCGCCGGTCACGTAGCTGGACTCGGCCGAGGCGAAGAAGACGTACGCGGGCGCGAGCTCGGCAGGCTGAGCCGGTCGCCCGAGCGGGGTGTCGGCGCCGAAGCCCTCGACCTTCTCGGCGGGCATGGTCGCGGGGATGAGCGGCGTCCAGACCGGGCCGGGGGCCACCGTGTTCACGCGGATGCCCTGCTCGGCGAGCTGCTGGGCCAGCCCCTTGGTGAAGTTCACGATGCCGGCCTTGCTGGTCGCGTAGTCGAGGAGCTGCGGGCTCGGCTGGTAGGCCTGGATGGACGACGTGGTGATGATCGACGAGCCCGGCTCCATGTGCGGGACGGCCGCCTTGCAGAGCCAGAACATCGCGTAGACGTTCGTCTTCATCACCCGGTCGAGCTGCTCGGTCGTGATGTCGAGCAGGCCGCCCTCCTGCGCCATCTGGTACGCCGCGTTCACGACCAGCACGTCGAGCCCGCCGAGCTCGGCGACCGCGCGGTCGACGATCTCTGTGCAGTGCGCCTCCTCGCGGATGTCGCCTGGGACGAGCACGGCGCGGCGCCCGGTGTCGCGGACGTGGCCCGCGGTGACCTCCGCGTCGTCGGACTCCTCCGGGAGGTAGGAGAGGACGACGTCGGCGCCCTCGCGCGCGAACGCGATCGCCACCGCACGCCCGATGCCGGAGTCCCCGCCCGTGATCACCGCGCGGCGGCCCTCGAGCCGGCCCGAGCCGACGTACGAGTCCTCGCCGTGGTCCGGCTCGGTGCGCATGTCCTCGGTGTGCCCCGGGTGCTCGATGCGCGGCTCCGGGCCGGGCTGGTCGTACTGCTCGGTGGGGTCGGTCGGCGTCGTCTGGTCGGTCATGGTGGTGCCCCCTCGGCGGTCGGTGGTGCTCGGTCCTCGGTGCGCTCGGTCCTCGGTGCGCTCAGTCCTCCGCGTGCCAGGCGAGGGCGAGCGGGCTCTGGTCGAGGTCGGCGAGCAGCGCCGCGACGTCGCGGTAGACGGCCGCCGCGCCCGCGGCGTGCAGCTCGCCCTCGCTCACCCCGCCGGTCAGCACGGCGACGCACGGCACGCCGGCGCGGGCGGCAGCCTCGACGTCCCAGCCGGTGTCGCCGACGAGCACCGCCCGGTCGGGCGGGACGCCCGCGACGTCGAGGGCGGCCCGGATCAGGTCGGGCTCGGGCTTGGCGTTCTGCACGTCCTTCGCGGACGTGACGCCGTCGACGACGTCGTCCAGGTCGAGGACCTTCAGCAGCTCCTCGAGCTCGGCCGGGGCAGCCGACGTCGCGAGCACGGTCCGCGCGCCGCGCTCGGCCACGGCCCGGACCAGGTCGCGGGCGCCGTCGAACGGGCGTTGGAGGTCCGCGAGGTCGCGGTAGTGGCGGGCGTGCCCGTCCTTGGCGCGGTCGGCGAGGCGCTCGGCGTCGTCGCCCAGCAGGTCGGCGAGCAGGAGGGAGGAGCCCATGCCGATGCCTCGGTGGATGCGCCACGCGTCGACAGGGCGGGTGAGCTCGTCGCCCAGGTCCGCGAACGCCTGCATCCACGCGTGCACGTGCAGGTAGTTCGAGTCGACCAGCGTGCCGTCGATGTCGAACAGGACCGCACCGGCGGCGTCGTGCGGGGTGGGCGTCATGTGCCCCACCCTCACCCGGCGGCGGCGCGGGCGCCTCCCGAAGGGCAGAGGACGAGCGCCCGGGTGCCGGGGCCGTGCGGTCCGGTCAGGCGACGTCGAACGGGATCGACTCGCCGACGAGCTCCGTGGGCACGCCGTCCCCGACGGCGACCCGCACGCCCACGAGGAGCCGGTACTCGCCCGCTGCGAGCTCCTCGCCGTCGCACCCGACGAGGCGGTAGGTCAGCTCGGCGGTCACGCCGATGCCGGCGGGCACGGTCATCCGGGACGGGTCGTCGCCTCCCTCGACCGCGTCCCGGAGGTCGACGGTCGCCGGCTCGCCCGCGACCACGCCGTCGCGCACGACGACCACCGCCAGGTCGGACTCCGCCCGGACCTCGACCGCGTCGGCGACGTTGACGAGCGCGGCGATCACCTCCAGTGGTGTGCCGGGGGCGTAGAGCGGACGGACCCGGGCGTCGAGCATCTGGACCTCGGCGGTCAGGGTGCCCCCGGGAGCGGACGCGACCCGGGGTGCCGGGTCACCGCACGCGAGGACCGCGAGCGCCGCCTCGGGCCGGACCGGTCGCCCGGCAGCACCCGTCGCGTTCTGGTTGTCGACGAAGTGCACGACGGCGGACGCGGCGCCCGCGACCAGCAGCCCGACGGCGAGCCCGCCCGCCAGCAGCCAGGCGACGAGCACCCCGCGGCTGCGCCGCCGCTCGGGCAGCGGCGCGTCGGCGCTGCGCTCGCCGTCGGCCGACGCGTCGTCGAACCAGGTCACGGGCACCCCTCCCTCGGACGGGCGTCAGTCAAGCACGCCGGGCTCCGAGAGCGCCGCCACCAGGGCGTCCAGGTCGGTGCGGTGCGCCTCGACGTAGCCCTGCTGGAGCACGTGCTCAACCGCGCGGCGGCGGGCCGTCCAGTCGGTCGCGTCGCGGCAGTCCTGGTCGGCCAGCGCCACCCGGCGCTCGGCCTCGGCTCCCGCCTCGATCGTGCCCGCGGCCACCGGCGCATCGGGCGCGGCCTCGAACACGGCCAGCATCTCCTCGAGGAGGCGGGTCTCGGCGGCCCGGGGGGAGTCGTCGCCGTAGCCGGCGTCGCGCATGCAGGACGCCCAGGCCGCGTCGACCTCCGCCAGCAGCGGGTCGTCCCCCTCCCAGAGCGACTGCAGGTAGTCCGCGACCTCCTCCTGGACGCCGCGCAGGTACTCCGCCTCGGCGCCGTCCCGCAGCTCCGCCGGCGCCGTGCACCCGGTGCCGTCGTAGCTGACCGTGCCGTCGCCCAGATCGGTCGGCTGGCCCAGGAGCGCGACGTCGTACGCCTGCCGCGCCTCTGGGCTGAGCGACTCCCGGTACGCCGTGTTCGCGCTCGTGTCGAGCATGTAGGTGTGCTGCCCCGGCTCGATCTCCGGCTGGCGCCACAGGCCGTAGCCGTAGGTCTCGGCGTACGCGCGGGTCCCGCGCAGCGGGTCGTCGGACGCCTCGAAGGAGCCCGGGACCATGACGACGGGGGCGTACTCGAAGCCCTCGGTCGCCATGCAGGCGGCGATCGCCTCCTCGGTCTGGACCAGCTCGGCGGCGACCTCGGCCTGCGTGCGTTCGCCGACGGCGTCGCCGAGGTAGAGCTCGAGCGGGCCGAGCGGCGGTGGGTCGGCCGAGTCGCCCGACGACGGCACGGGACCCGCGGGCGCGCCCGTGCCGCACCCTCCGAGGCCGAGGAGCAGCGCGACCAGGACCACCCCCGGCGGCGCGCCTCCCGCACCGTCGGCCGCCGCCCCGCCTCGCCGGCCCGCCGTCATCCTTCGCCGACGACGACGTCGACCGGCTCGGTGACGACCGTGCGCGTCCCGGTGACGGCGGTGGGGAAGGTGTCGCCAGCGGCCTGGACCTCGCTCACGCTCACCTCGAGGAAGCCGTACGCCTGGTACGTGCCGGCGGGCAGCGGCAGCGTGGGGCCCTCGGTGCCCGGCAGGCGGCAGACGACCGCGTCGCCGACGGCCGGGAGCGCCTCCGCCTCGTGGCGGTCGACGACGAGCCGGCTCGCGTAGTCGACGTCGTACTGTCCGCGGCCGACGACGACGCCGTCGCGCGTCAGCACGAGGTGCACGCTGCTCATGGGGGTGTCGCCGACGACGTTCAGGCCGTCGCGGGACGTCAGTGAGCCCGTGCCGTAGAGCGGCTCGCCGCTGCGCGCGGACGGGCTCAGCTCGATGCCGAGCCCGAGATACGGGTCGGTCAGGTCAGGCATCCGGGTCCCGCAGGCACCGACGGGCGCATCGGCGCGGGCCGTCTCCGCGGCGGCGACGACCTCGGCGAGGGCGACCTCCGCCTGGCGGAGCGCCTCGTCGGCGTTCGCCGGTGCGGCGACGACCCGGAAGGGTGCCGGACCCGCGGAGAGCTCGAGCGCCTCGGTGTCGCCCGATTTCGCGAGGGCGAGGGTGGCGACGAGGTCGTAAGCGCCCGGGGCGAGCTCACCCACGGCCGCGCAGGGCCACAGGGGGACCGTGTCGTCCATCGTGAGCCTGCCCGGCGGCATGGTCTTGACGAAGGGCAACATGCCCGTGGCGACGACGGTGCCCTCCTGCAGCACGGCGAGCTGGAGGTACTGCTGGACGTCCCAGTCGAGGCGGAGGTAGCCGTCGTAGGCGAGCCCGGCGGTCACGTCGATCGGCTCGCCCGCTACGACGACGTCGTTCGCGAGCGTGGGTGCGGCCAGTGTCAGACCCTCGGCCGCGGGCTGGATCGCGTCAACCGCGACGGCGTCTCCGCAGTGCAGCGCGACGTCGCCGGCGCCGTCGGCCGTCCACGCGGGGTCGCGGGGGGACCCGCGCCCGTCGGTCAGGGCAGCAGCGCCCACGGCGACGGCCGCCACCGTGAGCACGCCGAGGGCGCTCGTGGCCCCGGTGCGCACGGTGCGACGGCGGCGCACTCGCGCGGTCAGGGCGCCGACGAGGACGTCGTCGAGCGCTGTTGCGCCCCGCTCCACCCGGTCCGTCTGCGGCTCACCCGGTGCACCGGGCACGTCCACAACGTCGTGCAGCCTGGTCCGCAGGTCGGTCATCGTTCCTCCTCCTGGACGAGCGCGACCTCGGTCCGCGCGTCGGGCAGGGGCCCGAGGAGCGTCTCGAGGGCGCTCGCCGCGTCGGAGAGGTAGCGCTTGACCGTGCCCTGGGCGAGGCCCAGACGGTCGGCGATCTCGGGGACGGTCAGGTCGTCGTAGAAGCGCAGGACGACGCACGCCCGCGGCTGCGGCCGGAGCGTGGCCAGGGCCGCACGGACGTCGATGCCGGTGTCGGCGGAGGCCGACGCGGACGGCACGGCATCGGGCACCCCGATGAGCGGGCGGAGCCGGTGCCAGTGCTGACGCCGGCGGTAGCCGTCGAGGAAGACCCGCAGGATCGCCTGCCGGACGTACTGCTCCGCGGCCGCCACCTCGCGCAGCGGCCGGCCCCTGCTGAAGACCCGGACCAGGGCCTCCTGGACCAGGTCGTCCGCGTCGCGCAGGTCGCCGCCCGTCAGCAGGGCCGCATAGCGGACCAGGGCCGTCCGGCGCTCGCGGACCAGCCGGTCCAGCACCGGCGCCCACGTGCTCTCGCCCACCGCAGCCTCCTCCCGATCACCCGACGACAACCATGACGGGTGGGCTGCGCGGATCGTTGGTCAGGTGCGGTCGGCCCGCGGCCGGCGCGGGAGGAGCGGTCGGCGCCCCGCCGATGGCGGGTCGGCGGGGCGCCGACCTCATGCAGCCGCCCGTCGGCAGTCGGGCGGCGTCCTGGGTCACTCGCTCGGCGCCTCGACGATGACGTCGACCGGCTGGCTGCGCAGGACGAGCGTGTCGCTCGCGGCCCGCGTGGTGCCGTCCGCCTCGGTGATCTCCTGGAGCGTGACCGGCAGGATGGCGTAGGCCTGGTAGATGCCCGGCGGCAGGGTGAGCTCGGGCGCGTCCGCTCCCGGCAGGCTGCACAGCAGGACCTCGCCGTACCCGTAGATCACCTGGGCCTCCGGCGTGGTCTCGATGAGCATCGGCGTGTCCTCGTAGGGGGCGCCCCGCCCGACGACGACGCCGTCGCGCGTGAGCACCACCGTCGCGCCCAGCTCGGGCAGGTCGGCCAGGACGGACGTCCGTCCACCGGTCGGCAGCAGGATCGTCACCGCGTCCACCAGGTCCCCGGGCGCGTAGCGCATGCCGCTGCCGGAGTCGAGGTCGAGCTCGAGGGACAGCGGCTCGTCTTGGCCGATCGCGGGCACGCTCGTGCCGCACGTCCCGAACGGCTGCTCGGCGCTGACCTGCGGCGACGCGTCGATGATCTCCTGCACGGCGGCCTCGGCCTCAGCCCGTGCGACGGGGCTCTCGACGATGGCGATCGTCAGCGGCCACGGCCCCGCGCTGGCGCGCCACGCCCGTCCCTCGCCCGACGTGAGGGTCACTGAGGCGACCACCTCGTAGGCTCCGGGCTCGAGCGGGGTGTCGCCGCCGCACGGCTCCACGTCCAGCCGGGACGCGAAGGAGCCGAGCGTGCCGGTCTCGGTGCTGCCGAGCGTGATGTCCTGGCCGGGCGGCTCGGCCGGTTGGTCCTCGCCGGCGACGCCGACCACGACGCCGTCACGGGCCAGCGCCACGTCGACCCGCGCGTCGGCGTAGGTGACCTCCTCGGTCCCGGGCGCCCACCAGCGCAGCGTCGTCATCAGGTCGCTGCCGTACGACGCGGCCGTCGGCGTCTCGCCGGCCAGGGCCAGCGCCGCGTCGCTGCGGAGCGTCTCCGGGACGGCCTGGCCGCACTCCAGCGCGGTGCCGTCGTGCGGGGCGTCGCCGGTCTGCGGCCCGCCGTCGGCCGGTCCTGGCTCCCCGCCCCCGTCACGGTTGACGAGCGCGACGGCGCCCACGGCCATCGCCGCCACGGTGCCCATGCTCACCGCGCCGGCGGCGGTCGCGCGGGCGGCCCGGCGGCGGCGGATGCGGCTGACCATCGGCCCGACCTGGGAGGTCAGGCGTGCGGCGAGCGCGTCGTCGTGCACCGACCCGGCCAGGTCGGCGAGCGAGTGCTGCAGGTCGATGCTCATCGGTTCCTCCTGGTGTTCGCGAGCCGGACGCCCGTCTGGGCGGCATCGATCGCCTCGGCTGCTGCCGGCCGTACCGGCCCCAGCAACCCCTCGAGCCGCCGGACCCCGTCCGACAGGTACCTCTTCACCGCCCCCTCGGAGATGGAGAGCTCTTCCGCGATGCGCGCGACAGTCATGTCCTCGTAGAAGCGCAGGACGACGCAGGCCCGCTCGCGCGCGCCCAGCTCGCCCAGTGCCTGCCGCACTGCCACCCGGTTCCCGACGTCCGCCTCGGGGCTCGCCGACACGTCCTCGCCCCCGGCGAGGTGCCGGACGGCGGCCCACCGCTTCCGACGGCGGAACCCGTCGAGGAAGGTGGTGAGCACCGCGCGGCGCACGTAGCCCTCGAGGTTGTCGAGCTGGGTGCCCGTCCGGGCACGTGCGAACGTCTTCACGAGCGCGTCCTGGACCAGGTCCTCGGCCTCACGTCGGTCGCCGCACAGCAGGTAGGCGTAGCCGACGAGCGCCGGGCCCCGTGCCACGACGAGCTCGTGCAGGTCTCGTTCCCACGTCTTGGCCTCCACGGCCATCCCGTTCTCCTCTGTCCAAGGCCCCCGCCCGACCCGTCACCCAGCATGACGCCGCCGGTGCGTCGAACGTTGGGTGGGCCGGCAGGCGATCTTGGTTCTCTAGGCCTTAAGTCCCGCGTAGACTGCCCGCCTGCGGCCCCGGGCCGCGCGCCGCCGGCAAGGGAGCCGACGGCCCGACCGACCATGGAGGACGTATGCCCTCGCTCGCCTCGTCGAGCCTCGTGACCGTCGCCGTCATCGCCCTCATCGCCGTCGCCTCCCTCGGCTTCGCCGTGCACCTGCGCCGTCAGGTGCTCGCCGCGGGCGAGGGGACCGTGCGGATGCAGGCGATCGCGCAGGCGGTCCAGGAGGGCGCCGCGGCGTACCTCAACCGGATGCTGCGCACCCTCGTGGTCTTCGCGGCCGTCGTCTTCGGGCTGCTGTTCCTGCTGCCGGGCGAGGCCGGCGTGCGGGTCGGCCGCTCGATCTTCTTCCTGGTCGGGGCGGGGTTCTCCGCCGCGATCGGCTACCTCGGGATGTGGCTCGCGGTGCGCGCGAACGTGCGCGTGGCGGCCTCGGCGATGACGCCCGGCGGGCGCAGCGAGGGCGCGCGGATCGCGTTCCGGACCGGCGGCGTCGTCGGCATGTCCGTCGTGGGGCTGGGCCTGCTCGGGGCGGCCGTCGTCGTGCTCATCTACCGGGGCGACGCGCCCGCGGTGCTCGAGGGCTTCGGCTTCGGCGCGGCGCTGCTGGCGATGTTCATGCGCGTCGGCGGCGGCATCTTCACCAAGGCCGCCGACGTCGGCGCCGACCTCGTCGGCAAGGTCGAGAAGGGCATCCCCGAGGACGACCCGCGCAACCCCGCCACGATCGCCGACAACGTGGGCGACAACGTCGGCGACTGCGCCGGCATGGCCGCCGACCTGTTCGAGTCGTACGCGGTGACGCTCGTCGCGGCGCTCATCCTCGGCAAGGTCGCGTTCGGCGAGCAGGGGCTCGTCTTCCCGCTGATCGTGACGGCCGTCGGGGCGGTCACCGCCGTGCTCGGCGTGCTGCTCACCCGGGTGCGCGGCACCGAGAGCGGCCTGCGCGCGATCTACCGCGGGTTCTACCTGGCGGCGCTGGCCGGCGTCGTGCTGTCGGCGATCGCCGCGTTCGTCTACCTGCCCTCGACGTTCGCCGACCTCACCGGCGTCGGCGACGCGCTCGTGGACCACGTGGGCGACCCGCGCGTCGTGGCGACCCTGGCCGTGGCGATCGGCGTCGTGCTCGCGGGCGTGATCCTGTGGGTGACCGGCTATTTCACCGGCACGACCAGCAAGCCGACGATCCACGTCGCGCGCACCTCGCTCACCGGTCCGGCCACCGTCGTGCTGTCCGGCATCGGCGTCGGGTTCGAGTCCGCGGTGTACACGGCAGGCATCATCGCCGCCGCGATCTGCGGGGTGTTCCTCATCTCCGGCGGCTCGATCGTGCTGAGCCTGTTCCTCATCGCCCTCGCGGGCTGCGGCCTGCTCACGACGGTCGGCGTCATCGTCGCGATGGACACGTTCGGGCCGGTCAGCGACAACGCCCAGGGCATCGCGGAGATGTCCGGCGACGTCGATGCGGCGGGCGCCCAGGTGCTCACCGACCTCGACGCCGTCGGCAACACCACCAAGGCCATCACCAAGGGCATCGCGATCGCGACGGCCGTCCTGGCCGCGACGGCGCTCTTCGGCTCCTACACCGACGCCGTCCGGCAGGCCGTCGCCTCGCTCGGCGACGCGATGGACTCCTCCGGGCTGGCGGTCGCGATGATCTCCTACGAGGTCATCTCGCCGATCACGCTCGTCGGCGTCATCCTCGGCGCCGCCACGGTGTTCCTCTTCTCCGGCCTGGCGATCGACGCCGTGACGCGCGCCGCGGGCGCCATCGTGTTCGAGGTCCGCCGCCAGTTCCACGCGATGCCCGGGATCATGGAGGGCACCGTGCGGCCGGACTACGGCCGCGTCGTCGACATCTGCACCAAGGACTCCCTGCGCGAGCTCGCGACGCCCGGCCTGCTCGCCGCCTCGGCGCCCATCGCGGTGGGCTTCGGGCTCGGCGTCGGGCCGCTGGCCGGGTTCCTCGCGGGCGCCATCGGCGCAGGCGTGCTCATGGCCGTCTTCCTCGCGAACTCAGGCGGCACCTGGGACAACGCGAAGAAGATCGTCGAGGACGGCCGCTACGGCGGCAAGAACTCCGAGGCGCACGCGGCCGTCGTCATCGGCGACACCGTGGGCGACCCGTTCAAGGACACCGCCGGCCCGGCGATCAACCCGCTCATCAAGGTGATGAACCTCGTCGCGCTGCTCATCGCGCCGGCCGTCGTGCACATCAGCCTCGGCGTCGACGCGAACCACGCGCTGCGCCTGGCCATCGCGACGGCGGCGGCGCTCGTGGCGTTCGGTGCGGTCATCGTGTCGCGGCTGCGCGCCGCGCGCGTCGACCGCGAGGGGCGGCTCGAGCGCGAGGCCCAGATGGCGTAGCCGGGCGACCGCCCGGCCGAACCGCCCGTCCCGGCGGGGGAGCGTCGTTACGGTGCTCGGGTGCGCGAGCTCCTGATGTCGACGGCCGAGGCCGCCGCGACGTTCCTGACCGGCCTCGACGAGCGGCACGTCGGGGCGACCGCCACCGCGGCGTCCCTGCGTGACCGGCTCGGCGGGCCGCTGCCGGAGGGGGGCTGCCTGCCGGACGAGGCGATCGAGCGCCTCGTCTCCGGCGTTGAGGGCGGGCTCGTCGCGAGCGGCAGCCCCCGCTACCACGGGTTCGTCGTCGGGGGGGCGCTACCCGTCGCCGTGGCTGCCGACTGGCTCACGTCGGCCTGGGACCAGAACGCCCAGGTGTTCGCGACCTCGCCCGCCGCGGCCGTAGCCGAGGAGGTCGTGGCGGGCTGGCTGCTGGACCTGCTCCACCTGCCCGCGGACAGCTCGGTCGGCTTCGTCACCGGTGGCCAGATGGCGACCTTCACCGCTCTCGTCGTCGCGCGCGACACGGTGCTGGCGCGCGCAGGGTGGGACGTCACCGAGCGTGGGCTCGCCGCGGCGCCGCCGCTGCGGGTGCTCGTCGGCGAGCAGGCGCACGCCACCGTACGCGCCGCCCTCGGGCTGGCCGGGATCGGGGCGCGGGCCGTGACCGCGGTGCCCGCGGCCGCCCAGGGGCGCCTCGACATCGGCGCGCTCGAGGCGCTGCTCCGCGACGACGACGGGCCGACGATCGTGTGCGCCCAGGCGGGCAACGTGAACACCGGCGCGTTCGACGACCTCGCCGCGATCGCGGACCTCACCGCCCGGCACGGCGCGTGGCTGCACGTGGACGGAGCCTTCGGGTTGTGGGCGGCGGCCTCGCCCCGCCACCGGCACCTGGCCCGCGGGGCCGATCGGGCGGACTCGTGGACCGTCGACGCCCACAAGTGGCTGAACGTGCCGCAGGACTCGGGGGTGGTCGTCGTCCGCGACGCCGAGCGGCACGCCGCGCTCAAGCAGGGCCGGTGCGCCTACGCGGGTGCCCCCGACGCGGACCGCAGGGACGGGAGCGTCTGGGCACCGGAGAACTCCCGGCGGGCGCGGGCGTTCGTCCTGTACGCCACGCTCGCGAGCCTCGGCCGGTCCGGCGTCGCCGACCTGGTCGAGCGCTCCTGCGCGGCCGCCACCCACCTCGCGCGGCGCTGCGTGGAGCTCCCGGGGTGCGAGGTCCTCAACGACGTCGTCCTGAACCAGGTCCTGCTGCGGTTCCGGTCGGACGACGCCGGCGCCGGTGCCGGGGACGCCGCCTTCCACGAGCGGGTGGCCGACGCGGCGCGGGGCACCGGCGTGTGCTGGCTCGGCACGACCCGCTGGCGCGACGAGGCGGTCCTCCGCGCATCGTTCAGCGGCTGGTCGACGACGACGGCCGACGTCGACCGGACGGTCGAGGTCCTGCGCGACGCCGTGGCATCCGTCCGGGCGGGCTGACCGGCTGCACCGCCTCGCGGGCGCCGGGCTGCGGGTCAGCCCTCGCGGTGGAGCACCGTCACGAACGCGCTGGTGTCCATGCCCTCCACGACCGGCGTCAGCCGCAGCTCGTCACCGGCGCAGGTGTAGGTGCTCGTCCCGCCGGCGGCGAACCCGCTCGCCGGGATGTCCTCCAGGCCGGGGACCTCGAGCAGCTCGCCGTTGACGTACGTCTCGTAGGCCATCTCCAGCCCGCTGGAGTCGACGCCGGAGATGACCACCTGGTCCGCGGTGACCTCGACCGTGCCGGTCAGCGTGCCGGACCAGCTGTTGACCATGCGGAACTCCTGGCCCTCCATCGCCCAGCTCACCTCGACGACCTGGTCGCGGTACTCGGTGGTCATGGCGGAGCCCTCGATGGTCGTGACCGCGTCACCCGTGACGCTCGCCTGCGCGCCCAGGTCCGCCATGCCGAGCGCAGCGGTGGTCTGCTCGGCCTGCGCCTCGGGGTCCGACACCCACGAGCCCTCGACGCACGCCGCGCCCTCGCTGGCGGCCGTCCCCTCCTCCGCGGTCTCCTCCGAGGTCTCGTCCGCGGCGGGCTCGGTCGGCTCCTCCTCCGCGGGCGTCGAGGCCTCGGGGGTCGGCTCGTCGGTCGTCGCGTCGTCGCCGCCGGAGCAGGCGCCGAGCAGCAGGACGGCGGCGGCGAGCGGTGCGACCACCGCGTGACGGGTCTGACGGCGGATGGTGCGCACGTGGGTCTCCTCGGGTCGGGCGCCGCCCCTGCGACGACGCCCCTCGGAGCCGCCATCGTGGCACGACGGGTGAGAACCGGACCAGGCCGGGCGAGAATGGCCGGGTGACGGCCCTGCGAGTGATGACCTACAACGTGCGCATGCTCAAGGACGACCGGGCGGCCGTCGTGGCGGTGCTCCGCGCGTGCGCCCCCGACGTCGTCGCGCTGCAGGAACCGCCGCGTGGGGGGCCCCTCGGGCGGTGGCGGCTGCGGAAGCTCGCCGCGGAGGCGGGCCTGGAG
>JAEZZV010000224.1 GCA_023418375.1 Actinomycetes bacterium
CGCCGCCGGGGGGGGCGGCAGGGGCGTGGGCCGCCTGTGGGGCGGCCCCGACCGTGGCCAGTCCATGCGCGTCGGCGCGCTCACGGCGTTCGTCGTGGCGGGCCTCACGTTCGTCGACCGGGTGATGAGCGTCTGGAAGGTGTACAGCGACTCGTCCCGGATCGCCGGCCGTCCGATCGCCACGATCGGCGCACAGACGCCGGGCCTGCAGGGCAGCTACTGGGTGGAGACGCTGGACACCTTCACGCACCTGCTGCTGCCGACGACGGCGCTGATCCTGATCTCCTTCGCCTCCTACACGCGGTACTCGCGAGCGAGCCTGCTCGAGGTGATGAACCAGGACTACATCCGCACGGCGCGGGCCAAGGGCCTCCCGGAGCGGGTCGTCACGGTGCGCCACGCCTTCCGCAACGCGCTCATCCCGCTCGCGACGGTCGTCCCGCTCGACATCGCCTACCTCTTCGGTGGCGCGATCATCACCGAGCGCATCTTCGCGTGGAGCGGCATGGGCTCTCTCTTCCTGCACTCGCTCGCGGCGTCCGACGCAGACCCGGTCATGGGCTACTTCCTCGTCGTGGGGACGATGCTCGTGCTGGCGAACATCGTCGTCGACTTCATCTACGCCGCTCTCGACCCCAGGATCCGGGTGAACGCATGACAGTCCCCAGCCCGAACCCGACGACGACCGAGGGCGTCGTCTCGTCGACGGACAGCGAGATCGGGAACTCCGTCGAGAACGCCATCGAGCTGAAGGAGGTCGAGGGCCTCTCGCAGGGGCGCATCGTCCTTCGACGGTTCCTGCGGCACCGCGGTGCCATGGTGGCGTCCTTCGTGCTCGTCTCGGTGGTCCTCCTCGTGACCACGTCGATCGGCTGGGGTCCCATCCCCGGCTGGTGGCGGTACAGCCCCTCGCAGCTCGCCGACGTCGTGAACCCCGGCGGTTCGCCCACGCTCGAGCTCAGCGGCGGCATCACGATCGGTGAGCACCCGTTCGGTCAGGACAACCTCGGTCGCGACGTGTTCGCGCGCGTCATGCGCGGGACCCAGCAGTCGCTGATCGTCATGGTGATCATCGGCCTCCTGGCGACGACCATCGGCATCGTCGTGGGCGCCGTCTCCGGCTTCCTGCGCGGGCGCACCGACAACGTCATGATGCGCTTCACGGACATGGTCATCACCATCCCCGTCATCATGATCGGCGCCATCCTCGGCCGGATGGTCGGTGGCGGCGGCGCGAACGCGGTGACGCTGGCACTGGCGCTCAGCATGGTCACGTGGACGTCGATGGCGAGGCTCGTCCGGGCGGAGTTCCTCTCGCTCCGCGAGCGGGAGTTCGTCGACGCGGCGCGCGTCGCCGGTGCGAGCAACAGCCGGATCATGTTCCGGCACATGCTCCCCAACGCCGTCGGCGTGATCATCGTCAACACGACGCTCCTCATGGCGTCGGCGATCCTTCTCGAGACGGCGCTGAGCTACCTCGGCTTCGGCATCCGGTCCCCCAACGTCTCCCTGGGCACGCTCATCGCGGAGTACCAGACGGCCTTCGCGACGCGGCCATGGCTGTTCTGGTGGCCGGGCCTGTTCATCGTGACCATCGCGCTGTGCGTGAACTTCATCGGTGACGGCCTGCGCGACGCGTTCGACCCGCGCCAGCGGCGGATCCCCAGCAAGCGCGCCATGGACCGCGCCGCCGAGCGGGCCGCACGCGGTGCCCGGACGCCGAAGCAGTCCGTGACGGCGGATTCCTCCGGTGCGTGAGGTCCGCTCAGCCCAGGGCGAGCATCGCGATGCTCGCGCCCGCCAGGACGAGCACGACCAGCGCCGGCCGGAGGTGCCAGTGCACCACGGGGCGTGCCCGCTCCAGTCGCGGGTCGTCGAGGTGGCCCGCGTCGCGGAGCTCCTCCCACCGGCGCCGGATGTAGCCGGCCGCGTCGCCGGACGACGTGCCGGCGAGGTCGCCGGGCCGCAGGCCGCCCGCGTGGTAGGCGCTCTCGGGCTGCACCTGCATGACGGAGCGCGTCGCGTGGACGGCGGCAGCGCGGCTGGGCGCGGGGGCCGCCCAGGCGGCGAACGGGCCGTACGCGGTCTCGAGCGTGAGCGCGTACTTGGTGTCGATCCGCTGGATCGCCGGCCAGGGCAGCTCGACCGTACGCACGACGTTGCGGAGCTCGACGCCGCCGTCGCTGATGATCACCGCCGGGCGGCCGTACAGCGCCCACACGGCGGCCGGCACGAGCAGGAAGACCGGCAGGTAGCGCAGCGCGGCGCCGGGGTCCTCCAGGGCCGTCCACACGAGGGCGACGGCGGCGAGCGCGGACACCGCGATCGTCATCCCGCGCGCGAACGCAGGCTGGAAGGTGACTGTCTGGTGAGCGGTGTACGGCACCGCACCATGGTCTCAGAACGTCCTGTCGCTGCTGGAGGGCCGGTCGACGCCGCGCGCTCCACACGGCGGGCCCCGCGCCACACAGGCGCACGTCACGAAAGGGCACGGCGTGGTCACTGACGCAGCCGCTACCAAGGCTCCGATCCTCGAGGTCCGCGGACTCGGTGTCGACTTCTTCGTCGAGGGCGAGTGGTACCCCGCTGCCATCGACATGGACTACGACGTCCGCCCGGGCGAGGTGCTCGGCATCGTCGGCGAGTCCGGGTCCGGCAAGACCCAGTCGTCGATGTCGCTCATCGGCCTCCTCCCGCAGAACGGGCGGGCGCGCGGGTCGGCCAAGCTCGGCGGCATGGAGCTCGTGGGCCTGAACCACAAGCAGCTCTCGCACGTCCGCGGCAAGGAGGTCGCGGTCATCTTCCAGGAGCCGATGACCGCCCTGAACCCCGTCTACACGATCGGCTTCCAGATCGTCGAGACGCTGCGGACCCACTTCGACATGGGTCCGCACAAGGCCCGCGAGCGCGCGATCGAGCTGCTGCGCCTGGTCGACATCCCTGACCCGGAGCGTTCGGTCGACAAGTACCCGCACCAGCTCTCCGGCGGCCAGCGGCAGCGCGCGATGATCGCCCAGGCGCTGGCCTGCGACCCCAAGCTGCTCATCGCGGACGAGCCGACGACGGCGCTCGACGTGACCGTCCAGGCCGAGATCCTCAAGCTCATGCGCGACCTGCGCAGCCGCATCGACTCGGGCATCGTCCTCATCACCCACGACATGGGCGTGGTCGCCGACCTCGCCGACCGCGTGCTGGTGATGAAGGACGGCCGCATCGTCGAGTCGGGGACCGCCGACGAGATCTTCAACCGGCCGACGCACCCCTACACGCAGCAGCTGCTCGCCGCGGTGCCGCACCTGGGCGCGACCGTCGGCGGCGACGCCTCGCTCGCCGAGGCGGGCGCCTCGGCGCCGGTCACCGCCACGGGGGCCGCGACCACCCAGCCGCGCACCGCGCCCGCGGGCGAGGCCGGCGCCGGAGACCTCGCGCTCGAGGCGCGGGACCTGGTGATCGAGTACCCGGGCCGCGGGCGCATCCCCGCCTTCCGGGCGGTCGACGGCATCACCATGGACATCAAGCGCGGCGAGGTCGTGGGCCTCGTCGGTGAGTCCGGGTCGGGCAAGACCACCGTCGGTCGCGCCGTCGTCGGCCTGCTGCCGGTGACCGAGGGGTCGCTGCGGATCGGCGGCCACGAGATGGTCGGGATCGGCGCGGACGAGCTGCGCGACCTGCGCAAGGACGTCTCGATCGTCTTCCAGGACCCGGGGTCGTCGCTCAACCCGCGTCTGCCGATCGGCCAGTCCATCGGGGAGCCGCTCCTGCTGCGCAAGCTCGCCCGCGGTGCCGAGCTCAACAAGCGGGTCGAGGAGCTCCTCGACCAGGTGCACCTCGCCAAGAGCATGCGCAACCGCTACCCGCACGAGCTCTCCGGCGGCCAGCGCCAGCGCGTCGGCATCGCCCGCGCGCTCGCCCTGAGCCCGAAGCTGCTCGTCGCTGACGAGCCGACGTCGGCGCTCGACGTGTCCGTGCAGGCCAAGGTCCTCGACCTGTTCCAGGAGCTGCAGCGCGAGCACGGCTTCGCGTGCCTGTTCATCAGCCACGACCTCGCCGTCGTCGAGATCCTGTCCAGCCGGATCGCCGTGATGCACAACGGCAAGCTCGTCGAGCAGGGGCCGCGGGACCAGATCCTGCGCTCCCCGCAGGACCCGTACACGCGGCGTCTGCTCGCGGCGGTCCCCGTGCCGAACCCGGCCGAGCAGAAGATCCGCCGCGAGACCCGCGACCGGCTCCTCGAGGAGGAGCTGGTCAAGGCGGGCATCCACCGCGGCCCGGACACCGCGCAGGCCTGAGCCGCCGGCGCACGAGAGCGGCCCGACGGCGGTCGGCGGGTAGAATCACCCGTCGGCCGCCGTCGGCCGTCTCTCCACCCTTCCCCCTCGAACGAGAAGAGTCCTCCTATGGCCGTGCGCTCCGACCTGCGCAACGTCGCGATCGTGGCGCACGTGGACCACGGCAAGACCACCCTCGTCGACGCCATGCTCTGGCAGTCCGGGGCGTTCGGCGCGCACGCTCACGTCAACGAGCGGGCCATGGACTCCGGCGACCTGGAGCGTGAGAAGGGCATCACGATCCTCGCCAAGAACACGGCGATCCGGTACACCGGGCCGGCCGCTGCGGCGGTGGGGGAGCCCGACGGGGTGACGATCAACGTCATCGACACCCCGGGCCACGCGGACTTCGGCGGCGAGGTCGAGCGCGGCCTGTCGATGGTCGACGGCGTCCTGCTGCTCGTCGACGCCTCCGAGGGCCCGCTGCCCCAGACGCGCTTCGTGCTGCGCAAGGCACTCGAGGCGCAGCTGCCCGTGGTGCTCGTGGTCAACAAGGTGGACCGGCCCGACGCGCGGATCGCCGAGGTCGTGCACGAGTCCACCGACCTGCTCCTGGGACTCGCGTCCGACCTGCACGAGGACCACCCGGACCTGGACCTCGACGCAGTGCTCGACGTCCCCGTCGTCTACGCGTCGGCCAAGGCCGGCCGCGCGTCGCTCGAGGCGCCCGCGGACGGTGCGCTGCCGGGCAGCCCGGACCTGGCGCCGCTCTTCGCGACCCTCCTCGAGCGCATCCCAGCCCCGACGTACGACGAGGGCGCGCCCCTGCAGGCGCACGTGACCAACCTCGACGCGTCGCCGTTCCTCGGGCGGCTCGCCCTGCTGCGCATCCACAACGGCACGATCCGCAAGGGCCAGAACGTCGCCTGGGTCCGCGCGGACGGCTCGACGTCGAACGTCCGCATCACCGAGCTGCTCGCGACCCGGGCGCTGGAGCGCGTGCCGACCGCGGAGGCCGGGCCGGGCGACATCGTCGCGGTGGCGGGGATCGCCGACATCACGATCGGCGAGACGCTCACCGACGTCGACGACCCCCGGCCGCTGCCCCCGATCACGGTGGACGACCCGGCGATCGCCGTGACCATCGGCATCAACACCTCCCCGCTCGCGGGCAAGGGCGGCAAGGGGCACAAGGTCACCGCCCGGCAGGTCAAGGACCGGCTGGACGCCGAGCTCGTCGGCAACGTGTCGCTGCGCGTGCTGCCCACCGACCGCCCCGACACGTGGGAGGTCCAGGGCCGCGGCGAGCTGGCGCTGGCCATCCTCGTCGAGCAGATGCGGCGCGAGGGCTTCGAGCTGACCGTCGGCAAGCCGCAGGTGGTCACCAAGACCGTCGACGGCGTGCGGCACGAGCCGATGGAGCACCTCACGGTCGACGTGCCCGAGGAGTACCTCGGCACGGTCACGCAGCTCCTCGCGGCGCGCAAGGGCCGCATGATGACGATGGCGAACCACGGCACCGGCTGGGTCCGCATGGAGTTCATGGTCCCGGCGCGCGGCCTCATCGGGTTCCGCACCCCCTTCCTCACCGAGACGCGCGGCACGGGCATCGCCGCCTCCATCGCGGAGGGCTACGAGCCCTGGGCCGGCCCGATCGAGGCCCGCGCCAACGGCTCCCTGGTGGCGGACCGGTCCGGCGTCGTCACGGCGTACGCCCTGGTCCAGCTGCAGGACCGGGGCTCGTTCTTCGTCGCGCCCACCGAGGACGTCTACGAGGGCATGGTCGTCGGCGAGAACAGCCGCAGCGAGGACATGGACGTCAACGTGGCCCGCGAGAAGAAGCTCACGAACATCCGCTCGTCCACCGGTGACGAGCTCGAGCGGCTCACGCCGCCGCGCCGGCTCACCCTCGAGGAGTCCCTCGAGTTCGCCAGCGACGACGAGTGCGTCGAGGTCACCCCGGAGATCGTCCGGATCCGCAAGGTGGTGCTGAACCAGGAGGAGCGCGGCAAGATCGCCGCCCGCGCCAAGCGCGCGTGAGCGACGTCCCCCGACCGCTGCCCCGCCTGCTGGCGGTGCACGCTCACCCCGACGACGAGACCCTCGCCACCGGCGCGCTGCTGGCGACGTGGGCTGCGTCGGGCGCCCCGGTGACCGTCGTGACCTGCACCCGTGGTGAGCGCGGCGAGGTGATCGGCCCGGAGCTCGCGCACCTGGAGGGCGACGGACCCGCCGTGGCGGCGCACCGTGAGCAGGAGCTCGCGGCCGCGCTCCAGGCCCTCGGCGGCGTCGGGCACGCGTGGCTCGACCAGGTGGCGACGGGCGCCGACCGGACGACGGGCGTCGTCGGCACCGGGCGTCTCGAGGACTCCGGCATGGTGTGGCTCGCGCCCGGACGCGCGGGCGCAGCTCCCGACTCAGGCCCGGCCGCGTTCGCGCGTGCCGATGTCGACGCCGTTGCGGCGCGCCTCGCCGGCCTGCTGCGCGAGCTCAGGCCCGCAGTCGTCGTCACGTACGAGCCCGGCGGGGGGTACGGCCACCCCGACCACGTCCAGGCGCACGCCGTGACCATGCGGGCCCTCGCGCTCGCGGCGGACGCGCGGGCGGACGTGCC
>JAEZZV010000233.1 GCA_023418375.1 Actinomycetes bacterium
CAGCAGCGGCGCGAGCACGGACGAGCTGCGGCGCCCCAGCCGGTGCGGCAGCCCGCGGACGCCGGTGGCGGCGTCGTCGTCGAGGTCCGGCAGGACGTTGGCGACGTGCGCGCCGACGCCCAGCAGCGCTCCGGTGACGACGAGGGCGGGCGGCGGCGTCCCTCCCGCCGCGAGCACGAGGAAGGCCGGAAGCAGCCCGAACGACACCGCGTAGGGCAGCCACGAGACCGCGGTGCTCTTGAGCCCGAGGTTGTAGCCCCAGGCCGACGCGACCGCGACGACGTGGAGGGTCCCGGGCACGGCCCCGGTCGCCCAGGAGGCGACGGCACACGCGGCGGCCGCCCCGATCGCGGCCGCGCGCACCTGCTCCGGGGACACCGCGCCGCTCACCACGGGCTTGTCGCGGCGGCCCACCGCGCGGTCGCGCGCCGCGTCGAGCCAGTCGTTGGACAGGCCGACCGACAGCTGCCCGGCGAGCACGGCGCACCCCACGAGCACGGCGGTGGTCGTCGGCGCGCCGGCCCCGACGGCGAGCACGACGGCGAGGGCGGTCACCACCGCGGTGGGCACGGGGTGGCTGGCCGCGACGAGCCTCACGACGAGCCGCATGGGCCTCCTCGCTCGAGCGTCCGTCAACCCGCGCATCGGGCCGGCCGGCGTTTACACGGTGCCGACCGTGCCGGGCACGTCACATCGTGTCAGACTCGGCCGATGGCACGGATCCTCGCCGTCGCACCCGTGCTGGGTCCCCATGCGCACCCGCAGGACGAGATCACGGCCACCATCGGACCGCTCCTCGCGTCCGACCCCGCGCGTCGGGCACTCCTGGAGCGCCTGCACGCGTCCGCCGGCGTCACCACCAGGCATCTCGCCCTGCCGCTCGACGCGTACGCGGGCCTGACGTCCTTCGAGGACGCGAACGACGCCTTCGTGCGCGTGGGCGGTGACCTCGCGGAGACGGCGAGCCGGACGGCCCTCGCGAGGGCCGGTCTGACCCCCGCCGACGTCGACCACGTCTTCTTCACGTCCGTCACCGGCGTCTCGGCACCCTCCCTCGACGCGCTGCTGGCGGTCCGCCTGAGCCTGCGCCCCGACGTACGCCGGCTGCCGTCCTTCGGCCTCGGCTGCGCGGGCGGCGCCGCCGCGCTCGGCCACGTGCGCGACCACCTGCTCGCGCACCCGTCGCACGTCGCGCTGGTCGTCAGCGTGGAGCTGTGCTCCCTGACCATCCAGCACGGCGACGACTCGACCGCCAACCTGGTCGCGAGCGGGCTCTTCGGCGACGGGGGCGCAGCGGTCGTCATGGTCGGCGACGCCCACCCCGCGGCGGGCCGGGGCACCGGCCTGCGGGTCGTGGACGCTGCCACGCGCCTCTACCCAGGCACGGCCGACCAGCTCGGCTGGCGCGTGGGCGGCTCCGGCTTCCGGATCGTCCTCGCCCCGGGCCTGCCCGCCGTCATCGAGCGCAACCTGGCCGACGACGTCCACGCGCTCCTCGAGCCGCACGACCTCAAGGCGCGCGACATCGGCGCCTGGGTGGTGCACGCCGGCGGGCCGCGGATCATCGACGCCGTACGGGACGCCCTCGACCTGGACGACGACGCGGTCGCCCCGAGCCGGCAGGTGCTCGCCCGGACCGGCAACCTGTCGTCGGCCTCCGTGCTGCACGTGCTTGCCGGCGCCATCGACGGCGCCCCCGACCCGGGCACCTGGGGCGTCGCGCTCGCCTTCGGCCCCGGTGTCGGCGCCGAGCTCGCGCTCCTGCGGTGGGGCTGACGATGCTGCCGCTCCTCCTCGTCGTCCTGGGAGCCACCGCGGCCGAGCGGCTCGCCGAGCTCGTGCGGTCGGCGCGCCACGCCCGCTGGGCCTTCGCGCGGGGCGGGGTCGAGCGCGGCCGGGGGCACTTCCCCCCGATGGTCGCCCTGCACACCGCCCTGCTCGTCGCGCCCGTGGTCGAGGTCGTCGCCGCCGACCGGCCCTTCCTGCCGTGGCTCGGCTGGCCGGCGCTCGCCCTCGTGCTGGCGGCACAGGCGCTGCGCTGGTGGTGCATCGCCACGCTGGGGCGGCAGTGGAACACCCGGGTGATCGTCGTGCCCGGTGCCCCACTGGTCGCGCGCGGCCCGTACGCGCGCCTCGCGCACCCGAACTACGTCGCGGTCGTCCTCGAGGGGGTCGCGCTACCGCTCGTCCACAGCGCCTGGGTGACAGCGGTCACGTTCACCCTGCTCAACGCCGTGCTGCTGCTCCGCTTCCGGATCCCGGCCGAGGAGCGGGCCCTGGCGGACCTGGCACCGGCCGACGCCCGATGACGCCCGCGGTCGACACCGAGGTGCTCGTCGTCGGTGGTGGGCCGATCGGCCTCGCCGCCGCGATCGAGGCGCGCCTGGCCGGCCGGGAGGTCGTCGTCGTGGAGCCACGGCCCTCACCGGTGGACAAGGCCTGCGGCGAAGGGCTCCTGCCCGGGACGCTGCGGGGGTTGCGGAGGCTGGAGGTCGACCCGGCGGGCTGGGACCTCCGTGGCATCAGCTACCGCAGCGCGGCCGGGCGGCACGTGGACCACGCGTTCCGCACCGGACCGGGCCGCGGCGTGCGCCGGACCACGCTGCACGCGGCCCTCGGCGCCCGTGCGGACGCGCTGGGCGTCGCCCGGGTCACCGGCCGGGTCACCGCGATTGCACAGGACGACGACGGCGTCACCGCGGCAGGGGTGCGCGCCCGATGGCTCCTCGCCGCGGACGGGCTGCACTCGACCGTCCGGCGACTGGTCGGGCTCGAGCGCCGCCTCCCGGCGCGCGGGCGTCGCTTCGGCCTGCGCCGGCACCTCCCCCTGGCGCCGTGGACGGACCTGGTCGAGGTGCACTGGGGCGCGGGCGCCGAGGCGTACGTGACGCCGGTGGGGCCCGACCTCGTCGGGGTCGCGGTGCTCGGGCCGCCGCACACAGACTGGGACGCGACGCTCGCGGCCCTGCCCCGGCTCGCCGCACGTCTGGACGGCTGCCGCCCCGTGGGCCCCGTGCTGGGTGCCGGACCGCTGCGTCAGACCACGACAGCCCGCACGCGCGGGCGGGTGGCCCTCGTGGGCGACGCCTCGGGCTACGTCGACGCGCTCACCGGCGAGGGACTACGCGTCGGGCTCGCGCAGGCACGCGCGGCCGTCGAGACGCTCGGCGACCCCGCGGCGTACGAGCGCGCGTGGCGGGCCGTCACGCGCGACTACCGCGTGCTCACCACGGGGCTCGTGGGGTGGGCGGCGTCGCCGCTCCGCCGGGCGATCGTGCCGGTCGCCATCGGGGTGCCCGGGGTGTACGGCGGGGTCGTCGAACGCCTCGCGCGCTGACGCACGGGCCTGCCAATCAGTCCCCGCGCGGGTTGAGCATGTCGGGGTCGGCGTCGGGGTCGCCTGCGTCCTCGTCGGCATCCGGGATCGCCGCTGTCCCCGTGCGGGGCGAGAGGCTGTCGGGGTCGGCGTCGGGGTCGGTGGCGGGGTCGTACCCATCGGTGGGCTGCGTGGTTCCTGGGTTCTCGGTCATCACGTCACGCTCGCACCCCTGGTGCGCGGGCGCATCCCGGACCACAGCTCCCCGTGTACCCCCGGCGGCATATGACCTTGGTCCCTGTCGCCATACCCCCCGGGGTACCTAGCGTGGATCTCGGGACGGCATCGCCGCCCGTGCCCGTCATCCGGGCACACCTCCGCTTGGTGGAGCGTGAGAGATGAGACGCCTCGTCGTCATCGGCGCCGGGACAGCCGGCACCATGGTCGTCAACAAGCTGCGGCCCAAGCTGCCCGCCGACGAGTGGCGCATCACCGTCGTCGACCCGGCCGGCGTGCACTACTACCAGCCCGGCTTCCTGTTCCTGCCGTTCGGGATCTACTCCGACCGCCAGGTGAGCAAGCCGCTCGCGCCGCGTCTCCGATCGGGCGTGGAGCTGGTCCGGGCCGCCGTCGACCGCGTCGACCCCGCCGCCCGCACGGTGCACCTCGAGACCGGCGACGAGCTGGCCTACGACTACCTGGTCATCGCGTCCGGCACGACCCCGCGCCCGGCAGAGACCCCCGGCCTCGCCGAGGCGCTCGGCGGCAAGGTCCACGAGTTCTTCACCTACGCCGGCGCGGGCGCCCTGGCCGCGGAGCTCGCGACGTTCCAGGGAGGCCGCGTCGTCGTGCACGTCGCGGAGATGCCGATCAAGTGCCCGGTCGCGCCGCTGGAGTTCGTCTTCCTCGCGGACGCGTACTTCACCAAGCGCGGCATCCGCGACAAGGTCCAGCTCACCTACGCGACGCCGCTGCCCGGCGCGTTCACCAAGCCGATCTCGGCCGCCCACCTCGGCGACATGCTGACCGACCGCGACATCGCCCTCGAGCCGGACTTCGTGGTCGAGAGCGTCGACGGCGAGGCGCAGGTCCTGCGGTCCTACGACGAGCGCGAGATCGGGTACGACCTGCTCGTCACCATCCCGGTGAACATGGGCGCGGACTTCGTCGGGCGCTCGGGTCTGGGCGACGAGCTCAACTACGTGCCCGTCGACAAGCACACCCTCCTGTCCAAGGCGGACGACCGGATCTTCGCCGTCGGCGACGCGACCGACGCCCCCGCCTCCAAGGCCGGCTCCGTCGCGCACTTCGAGGTGGACCTGTTCGTGCCGAACTTCCTCGCGCACGTCGCGGGCAAGCCGATGCCCGAGCGCTTCGACGGCCACGCGAACTGCTTCGTCGAGAGCGGGCACGGCAAGGCGCTGCTCATCGACTTCAACTACGACACCGAGCCGCTGCCCGGCACCTACCCGCTCCCCGGCGTCGGGCCGATGCGGCTGCTGCGCGAGAGCCGCCTGAACCACTGGGGCAAGCTCGCGTTCCGGCACCTGTACTGGCACATGCTCCTGCCCGGCCGGCGCCTGCCGGTCCCCGTGCACATGTCCATGGCAGGCAAGAAGCGACCGCCGGCCCCGCCGGCGAAGCCTGCCTCCGACATCCGCGTCCCCGCCGACTTCTGACCCCCGGCCGCACCGGCGGCCCTCCGAAAGGACCCACCATGCCTGTCACCACCATCGCCGGCCGCGATGTCCACGTCGACGACGAGGGCTTCCTCACCGACCCCAGCGAGTGGGACCGCGACCTCGCGGCCGCGCTCGCCGAGGCCATCGGCGTCGAGATGACCGCCGAGCACTGGAAGATCATCGAGTTCCTCCGCGCGGACTTCGCCACCGAGGGCGAGACCGCCACGACCCGGCGCGTCCAGGCCGTCGGCGGCTTCCCGGTCAAGCAGCAGTTCGAGCTCTTCCCGAAGAAGCCGGCCAAGAAGATGGCCTACATCGCCGGCCTGCCCAAGCCCCGCGGCTGCGTCTGACGCCCCGGCCACCCCTCCCGACCCGCAGACGCACGGACCCGAGACCAGCAGGAAGGACCTGACATGACCCCCATCGTGCCCAGCTTCGACGACGAGGCCGGCGACGGCCGCAAGCTGGCGATCATCTGCTCCAAGGGCAACCTCGACATGGCCTACCCGGCGCTCGTGCTCGGCAACGCCGCGCTCGGCGAGGGCGTCGAGGTGCACCTGTTCTTCACCTTCTGGGGCTTCGACATGATCGCCAAGAAGCGCATGAACGACCTCAAGTTCTCCCCGGTGGGCAACACCGCCATGCACCTGCCGGTGGGTGACGTCCGCGTGCCCCAGGCGCTCGCGCCCGTGCCCGGCATGCAGGCCATGGCCACGTCGATGATGAAGAAGCAGATCGCGGACCTCGGGATCCCCGAGGTGCCGGAGTTCCTGGATCAGATCGTCGCGGCCGGCGGCCACCTGTGGGCCTGTCGGATGAGCGCCGACATGAACAGGTTCACCGAGTCCGACCTGCGCGACGACGTGGAGGGCATCATCAGCGCCACCGACTTCATCGAGATGACCGAGGGCGCGCAGCTGCTGTTCATCTGAGCGGCCGGACGCCCTTCCCGGCCATCCCCACGTGGCCGGCCCGAGCGGGCCGGGGTCCGCCGTAGCCACCACTGCGGCGGGCCCCGGCCCACCTGCTCCCCGGAGCCCGCACGCGGCGCCCGCCCGCTGGGATCATGGAACGGCCGCGAGGCACAATGGCTGCTCTCGTTCAATACCCCGGGGGGTATGCTCAGGTCATGAAGAAGACGACGATCGCCGGCCTCGGGCTCGCGAGCATCCTCGCCCTCGCCGGCTGCAGCGGCGACGCCGGCTCCGACGCCGCCTCCACGGCTGCCGTCTCGGGCGACCCGGTGGCGTGCGTCCAGGCCGCGGAGTGCACCACGCTCGAGCCGGCCGCCTTCGCCGAGCTGGCGGCGGCGGACGGCGTGGTCCTCCTCGACGTGCGCACGCCGCAGGAGTTCGCCGAGGGGCACCTCGACGGCGCCGTGAACCTCGACGTGTCGGCCCCCGACTTCGCCACCCGGCTCGCCGACCTCGATCCCGAGGCCACCTACGCCGTCTACTGCCGGTCGGGCAACCGCTCGCAGACCGCCCTGGACCTCATGACGCAGGCCGGGTTCGGCACCGCCGCCGACCTGGCGGGTGGCATCGGGGCCTGGGCCGACGCCGGACTGCCCGTCACGACGGGCTGAGCCGGCCCCGGAAGGTTCGCCGAGGGCGTGATCACAGGTGCGGCCACCTTGGGCGGAATCGTCCGCCTCCTGGCAGGCTGAGAGCCATGCGGATCTGGCCAGGCCATGCGTACCCCCTCGGCGCGACCTTCGACGGGAGCGGCACGAACTTCGCCCTGTTCTCCGAGGTGGCGGACCGGGTCGAGCTCTGTCTCCTCGACGAGGCGGGCGGCGAGACGCGCGTCGACCTGCCGGAGACCGACGGCTTCGTCTGGCACGGCTACCTGCCCGACGTGCAGCCCGGCCAGCGGTACGGATTCCGGGTGCACGGGCCGTACGACCCCGCCCAGGGGCACCGCTGCAACCCGGCCAAGCTGCTGCTCGACCCCTACGCCAAGGCCATCGACGGACAGATCGACGGGCACCCGTCCCTGTTCTCCTACGACTTCGCCGACCCGGCGGCGCTCAACACCGAGGACTCCGCCCCTCACACGATGGTGTCGGTCGTCGTCAACCCCTTCTTCGACTGGGGGCACGACCGGCCGCCGAGCCGCGGGTACGCCGAGTCCGTCATCTACGAGGCCCACGTCAAGGGACTCACCCAGCGGCACCCCGGGGTGCCCGAGGAGCTGCGCGGCACCTACGCGGCCATCGGCCACCCTGCGATCGTCGACCACCTCACCGACCTGGGCGTCACGGCCATCGAGCTCATGCCCGTGCACCAGTTCGTCAACGACCCGCACCTGCAGACCAAGGGGCTGTCGAACTACTGGGGCTACAACACGATCGGCTTCTTCGCGCCCCACAACGGCTACTCGCGCGCGCTGAACCCCGGGCAGCAGGTCCAGGAGTTCAAGCAGATGGTCAAGACCCTGCACGAGGCGGACATCGAGGTCATCCTCGATGTGGTCTACAACCACACCGCCGAGGGCAACCACCTCGGTCCGACCCTGTGCTTCCGCGGCATCGACAACGCGGCGTACTACCGCCTCGTGGACGACGACCAGGCTCACTACTTCGACACCACGGGCACGGGCAACTCGCTGCTGATGCGTCACCCGCACGTGCTCCAGCTCCTCATGGACTCGCTGCGGTACTGGGTCACCGAGATGCACGTCGACGGCTTCCGGTTCGACCTCGCCGCCACCCTGGCCCGTCAGTTCCACGAGGTGGACCGCCTGTCGGCCTTCTTCGACCTCGTGCAGCAGGACCCGGTGGTCAGCCAGGTCAAGCTCATCGCCGAGCCGTGGGATGTCGGCGAGGGCGGCTACCAGGTCGGCGGCTTCCCCCCGCAGTGGAGCGAGTGGAACGGCAAGTACCGCGACACCGTGCGCGACTTCTGGCGCGGTGAGCCCGCGACGCTCGCGGAGTTCGCCAGCCGCCTGACCGGCTCGTCGGACCTCTACGAGCACACGGCGCGCAAGCCCAACGCCTCGATCAACTTCGTCACCGCCCACGACGGCTTCACGCTCGCAGACCTCGTCTCGTACAACGAGAAGCACAACGAGGCCAACGGCGAGGGCAACAACGACGGCGAGAGCCACAACCGCTCCTGGAACTGCGGCGCGGAGGGCCCGACGGACGACGAAGGGATCGCCTCGCTGCGTCGTCGCCAGCAGCGGAACTTCCTGGCGACGCTCCTGCTGTCCCAGGGCGTGCCGATGCTCGCGCACGGCGACGAGCTCGGGCGCACCCAGCAGGGCAACAACAACGGCTACTGCCAGGACAACGAGCTCACCTGGGTGGACTGGGACCTCGACGAGCACCGCGAGGCTCTCCTGGAGTTCACGCGCACCCTCGTGCACCTGCGCCGCGACCACCCGGTCCTGCGACGCCGCCGCTTCTTCGCGGGGAGCGCCGACCACGGCGGCGAGTCCGAGCTCGGCGACATCGCCTGGTTCGCGACGGACGGCGAGCACATGACCGACGCCGACTGGCGCGAGTCGTACGTGAAGGCCGTGACGGTGTTCCTCAACGGGGAGGCCATCAGCGAGCCCGACCCGCGCGGCGAGCCCCTCGTGGACGACAGCTTCCTCGTGATGTACAACGCCGCCCCCAACACGGTGATCTTCACCGTCCCGCCGGCCGAGTTCGGGGCCAGCTGGACCTGCGTGCTCGACACGGACCACACGCTCGCCACGGGCACCGTCGTCAAGGCGGGAGACTCCCTCGAGATCACCGGGCGCAGCACGCTCGTGCTGAGCCGGCCGCCGGCGTCGGCCACGGCATGACCGTCGAGGGTCGCACCAGCCCGTCCCGGCGCCGCCCCGGTCCCGGCCGCCCCGTCCCCGTCTCGACCTACCGGCTCCAGCTGACCGAGGACGTCACGCTCGACGACGCCGCCGCGCAGGTGCCCTACCTGGCCCGGTTGGGCGTGACGCACCTGTACCTCCCGCCGATCCTCACCGCCGCGCCGGGCTCGACCCACGGCTACGACGTCGTCGACCACGACGCGATCTCCCCCGTGCTCGGCGGGCGGGAGGCGTTCGACCGCCTCGTCGCCACGGCCCACGAGGCAGGGCTGGGCCTGGTCGTCGACGTGGTGCCCAACCACATGGCCGTGCCCACACCGGTCTGGCACAACAGGGCGCTGTGGTCGGTGCTCACCCACGGGCCCGACTCCCCCTACGCCTCCTGGTTCGACGTGGACTGGACGGCGGGCGACGGGGCGCTGCTCATGCCCGTGCTCGGCAGCCGGGTCGGCGCGGTGCTCGCCGCCGGCGAGCTCGTCGTGGGCACCGCCGAGGTCCCCGGCCTCGGTGGGCCGCAGACGGTGCTGCAGTACCACGACCACGTGTTCCCGGTCCGTCCGGGGACGGAGCACCTGCCGCTCGGCGAGCTGGTCGACCGCCAGCACTACCGGCTCGCGTACTGGCGCGTGGCCAACGAGGAGCTCAACTACCGCCGGTTCTTCGACGTGGGCACGCTCGCCGCCGTCCGGGTCGAGGACCCGGCCGTCTTCGACGCGACGCACGGGCTGCTCATCGACCTCGTCCGGTCCGGTGCCGTGGACGGGCTGCGGATCGACCACCCGGACGGGCTCGCGGACCCGTCGGGCTACCTGAACAGGCTGGCGGCCGCCACCGACGACACCTGGGTCGCCGTCGAGAAGATCCTCGCCCCCGCCGAGGAGCTCCCCGACGACTGGGCCACCGTGGGCACGACGGGGTACGAGGCCGCCTGGCGCGTGAACCAGGTCTTCGTGGACCCGGGCGGCGCCGCCGAGCTGGGCGCGGTCATGCACCGCCTCACCGGCGACGCACCCGACGCGCTCCCCGCGCTGGTCGACGAGGCGAAGCGCCAGGTGGTCACCGGCGTCCTGTACGCGGAGGTGGACCGGCTGGCCGACCTCGCGGCCGACATCTGCCGGGACGACGTGCGACTGCGCGACCACACACGGCGCTCGCTGCACGACTGCCTCACCGAGCTCATCGTCGCCGCCGACCGCTACCGGTACTACGTGGTGCCCGGCGAGGCCGTGGCCCCGGACGCCGCGGCCGCCTTCGCCGAGTGCGTCGCCCGGGCCCGCACGCACCTGGAGGGCGACCGCCTCGACACCCTGGACCTGCTGGCGGACCTGCTGATGGGGCGTGAGACCGGCTCGGCCGGCAGGACGCGCGAGGCGCGGCGTGACGAGCTCGTGGTGCGGTTCCAGCAGACCTGCGGCGCGGTGATGGCCAAGGGCGTCGAGGACACGGCCTTCTACCGGTGGACGCACCTGGTCTCGCTCACCGAGGTGGGTGGCGCGCCCGAGCGGTTCGCGATCAGCCCGGACGAGCTGCACGCGTGGGCCGCGCGCGCCCAGCACCGCACGCCCGTGGCGATGACGACGCTCTCGACGCACGACACGAAGCGCTCCGAGGACGTCCGGGCGCGGCTCGGGGTGCTGTCCGAGCTGCCGCTGGAGTGGTCGGAGCTCGTGGAGCACGTCCGCGCGGCGACCGCCGAGCACCGGTCGGCCCTCGTGGACGGCCGGACGGAGAACCTGCTGTGGCAGACGCTCGCGGGCACGTGGACCGACGCGGGACCGATCGAGGTCGAGCGCCTGACCGCCTACCTCACGAAGGCCATGCGCGAGGCCAAGGAGCACACCGGCTGGACATCCGTCGACGAGGCCTACGAGGCGGCGGTCCTCGACCTCGCGCGGGCGGCGCTCGCCGAGCCGGCCGTCGTCGACGCGTTCGCCGGGTGGGTCCGCGCGTCGGCCCCCGGCGTACGGGCAGCGACGCTGGGCACCAAGCTCGTCCAGCTGACGCTGCCCGGCGTCGCCGACGTCTACCAGGGCACGGAGGTGCCCGCGGTCGCACTGGTCGACCCCGACAACCGGCGCCCGGTCGACGTCGGCCGCCTCGCCGCCGCGCTGGAGCGGCTCGAGGCCGAGCACCCGCGCGGGCTGGCCGACGAGAAGCTCCTCGTCACCTCGCGCGCGCTCCGCGTCCGCCGCGAGCACGCGGACGCCTTCGTCGGTCCCTCCGCCGGCTACGTCCCCGTGCCCACCTCGACGTCGGCGGCGCTGGCGTTCACGCGCTCCTCCGACGGCGTGCCGACCACCGTCACGGTCGTCACGCGCCTCGCGCTCGCGCTCGAGCGGCTCGGCGGCTGGGGCGAGCACACCCTCGTCCTCCCGGAGGGCACCTGGCGCGACGCGCTCACCGGGCGGGTGGTCCCCGGTGGCTCCGTCCGGCTCGCCGACCTGCTGCACCAGCTCCCGGTCGCGCTGCTCGTGCCTGCCGTCGAGGAGAGTGAGCCACGATGACGCCCGGTCACTGGACGTGGCGGCCACGCGTGTGGGCGCCCACCGCCCGCCACGTCGACCTCGTCATGCCGAACACGGACCCCAGCCGCCTGCCGCGCGGCAAGACGCGGGTGATGCCGCTCGAACGCGCCGAGGACGGCTGGTGGGTCTCCGGCCCGCTGGTGCTCGCGCACGGGACGGACTACTGGTTCTCGGTCGACGGCGGCGGCCCCCGGCCCGACCCCCGCAGCCCGTGGCAGCCGTCGGGCGTCCACGGACCGAGTCGGACGTTCGACACCGGGCGCTTCGGCTGGACCGACGACGACTGGGCCGGCCGGGACGTGCGCGGGGCCGTCGTGTACGAGCTGCACGTGGGCACCTTCACGGACGCGGGCACCCTCGACGCGGCCGTCGAGCGCCTGGACCACCTGGTCGACCTCGGCGTGCAGGTCGTCGAGCTCATGCCGGTCGCGGCGTTCCCGGGCGTGCACGGCTGGGGGTACGACGGCGTGGCCCTGTACGCGGTCCACGAGCCCTACGGTGGCCCGGCCGCCCTCCAGCGGTTCGTGGACGCCGCGCACGCGCGGGGGCTCGCGGTCTGCCTCGACGTCGTCTACAACCACCTCGGCCCGTCGGGGAACTACCTCGCCGAGTTCGGGCCCTACTTCACGCAGCGCCACCACACCCCGTGGGGCGCCGCGATCAACCTCGACGACCGCGACGCCCGCCAGGTCCGGGCCTTCGTCGTCGACAACGCGGTGCGCTGGCTGCGCGACTTCCACCTCGACGCCCTCCGCCTGGACGCCGTGCACGCGCTCGTCGACGACTCGCCCCGCCACCTGCTCGCCGAGCTGTCCGACGCCGTCGCCGCCGCCGCACTCGAGGTCGGGCGTCCGCTGTCGCTCGTCGCGGAGTCCGACCTCAACGACCCCCTCATGGTCACCCCGACCCGTGACGGCGGCCTGGGCATGACCGCGCAGTGGGCCGACGACGTCCACCACGCCGTCCACGCCTTCCTCACCGGGGAACGGCACGGCTACTACGTCGACTTCGGCTCGCCCGAGGTGCTCGCCAAGGCGCTGACCTCCGTGTTCGTCCACGACGGCTGGTGGTCGACGTTCCGCGAGCAGCACTGGGGCCGGCCCGTGCCCACCGAGGTGGACGGGCACCGGTTCGTCGTGTTCGCCTCCGACCACGACCAGGTGGGCAACCGGGCGCTGGGCGACCGTCCGTCGGCCCGCCTCGACGACGGCGGGCTCGCGATCGCCGCCGCGCTGATCCTCTGCTCGCCCTTCACCCCCATGCTGTTCATGGGTGAGGAGTGGGGTGCCCGCACCCCCTGGCAGTTCTTCACCGACCATGCCGAGCCCGACCTCGCGGAGGCCATCCGCAAGGGCCGCAGCGAGGAGTTCGGCGGTCACGGCTGGGCGGACCTCTACGGCGGGCACGTCACGGTGCCCGACCCGCAGTCGCCCGCGACCGTCGCCGCGAGCCGGCTCGACTGGGCCGAGCCGGCCCGGCCGTCCCACGCCCGGCTCCTCGCCTGGCACCGGGACCTCATCGCCCTGCGCAGCCGCGTCCCCGACCTCGCCTCGGGCGATCGCGCCGCGACGGCCGTCGAGCACGGGGACGGCTGGTTGGTCCTGACCCGGGGCCGCGCCCGCGTCGCGTGCAACCTTGCGGAGGATCCGCGTCGCGTCCCGATCGATTTCGGCGGGCACGCCCCGGGGGTTCTTGCCGCATGGGCACCGGTGACGTTCTACGGTGACGAGGTCGAGGTACCGGCCAGGTCGGTCGCCGTCCTGGGCCCGGTCGGGATCGTCAGCGGGGAGTGAGCATGGCTGACCGATGGCGGACGCCCGCGCACGAGGTGCTGCGCGCCGGCGCCGGGTTCGATCTCGCGGGCATGGACCGGGCGTCGACACCGGGCTGGTCAGGCGACCGCGACGCGGGCGAGGAGCACACTGCCGGGCGCGGCGGGCGGCTCTCGGAGCTGCAGGAGCTCCTCTTCGCGCACGGGCGGACCGGCGGCACACGGTCGGTTCTCCTCGTCCTGCAGGGGCTGGACACGGCCGGCAAGGGAGGCATCGTCCGGCACGTGCTGGGCGCCGTCGACCCGCAGGGCGTGGCCCTGCGCTCGTTCGGGGTGCCGACGCCGGAGGAGCGCGCGCACCACTACCTGTGGCGGATCCGGGCCGCCCTGCCCCGGCCGGGCCTGATCGGCGTGTTCGACCGGTCGCACTACGAGGACGTGCTGGTGGTCCGCGTGAACGCGCTCGTCCCGGCCGACGTGTGGGGACCCCGCTACGAGGAGATCAACGCGTTCGAGGCCGAGGTCGCCGCCGGCGGCACGGTCGTGGTCAAGGTGCTGCTCGCCCTCTCTCCGCAGGAGCAGGAGGCACGGCTGCGCGAGCGCCTGGAACGGCCCGACAAGCGCTGGAAGTACAACCCCGGCGACCTGGACGTGCGGGCCCGCTGGGCGGACTACGAGGCGGCCTACCAGGCGGTGCTCGACCGTACGTCCACCGCGGTGGCGCCCTGGTTCGTCGTGCCCGCGGATCGCAAGTGGTACGCACGGATGGCCGTGACCGAGCTGCTCGTGCACGCCCTCGAGGGGCTGGGGCTCACCTGGCCCGTCACCGACGTGGACGTCGAGGCCGAGCTCGCCCGGCTCGCGGCGACCCGGGTCCCGGGGCGCTAGTCCCCCGCCGGGCCCGCGCCGCCCGCGAGCTCCCGCCCCCGGGCCGCGAGCTCGCCCAGACGCGACAGCGTGCGCAGGTACTTCTTGCGGTAGCCGCCGCGTAGCATCGCCTCCCCGAACAGCCCGAGCGTCCCCCCGCCGCCGAGCAGCACGGGCACGTCACGGTCGTAGAGCCGGTCGACCAGCACAACGAGCCGGAGTGCGTCGGCCTGGTCCGTGAGCGGATGGACCGCCGTCACGCCGACGAGCGTGACGCCGTCGAGGAGCGCGCCGTACCGCACCGGGTGCACCACGCGCAGGTGCGCCACCAGGGCGTCGAAGTCCGCCACCTGCGCCCCGGCGACCCGGGCCGCGGCGGCACGGACGACCTCGTCGGGCAGGCCGGGTGCCTGGGCGGGGGCCGTTCGGTGCCGGTAGTCGGGTCCGTCGACCCGGAGCACCTCGAAGCGCGCGGCGAGCGCCTGGATCTCCCGCAGGAAGTCCTCGGCGGCGAAGCGGCCCTCCCCCAGCGACTCGGGCAGGGTGTTGGACGTCGCGGCGAGCGCCACGCCGGCGTCGGACAGCTCGCGCAGCAGCCGCGACATCAGCACCGTGTCACCGGGGTCGTCGAGCTCGAACTCGTCGATGCAGACCACCCGGCGGTGGGCGAGCGCCCGGACCGTCGCGGCGAACCCGAGCGCGCCCACGAGATGGGTGTACTCGACGAACGTGCCGTAGGCGGCATGCGCGGGACCGACCTCGTGCGCCAGCGCGGCGAGCAGGTGCGTCTTGCCCACGCCGAACCCGCCGTCGAGGTACACGGCGGACGCGGAGGTCCGTCGCCGGCGCCGGAACCGGCCGGCGGGCCGCGCCACCTCGGCGGCCAGCCCCGCCATCCGGTCCCGCGCCCGCGCCTGACCGGGGTGGTCGGGGTCCGGCCGGTACGTCGCGAATCCCGCGTCGGCGAAGTGCCGCGGTGGCACGAACCCGGCGAGCAGCCGGTCGGCCGGTACCTGCGGGAACCGGTCGAGGAGAGCTGCCGTCACGCGGGCGAGCCTAGGCCAGGGGGCGCTAGCGTCGGGACATGGCGCACGTACCGACGCTCGAGGTCCTGCTGCCGGCGGGCGCCGCGCCTCTCGCGCCCGGGGACGACGCCCGCCTGGCCGAGCACTATGCCGAGCCAGGCCTCCCGTGGCTGCGCGCCAACATGATCGCCACGCTCGACGGCGCGGCGACCGGGCCGGACGGACGCTCGGGGTCCATCAACGGCCCCGCGGATCACCGGGTGTTCACAGCGCTGCGCGCGTGGGCCGACGTCATCCTGGTCGGCGCGGGCACCGTCCGGGCCGAGGGCTACCGGGCCCCACGGACACCGCCCGCGCTCGTGCGCGCGCGACGCGACCGCGGCCAGGCCGACCACCCGACGCTCGCCGTCGTCACGGGTGCCGGGGACCTGCCCGACGCCGTCCTCGCGGGCGATCCCGCGCCGTGGGTGGTCACGACCACGGGAGCGCCCGGGCTCGCCGGGCTGCGCCGCCGGCTCCCGCGGGGCCACGTGCTCGCCTACGACGGCCTGGTCGACCTCCCCGCGACGGTCCGCGCCCTGGTGGCCGCCGGGTTTCGGCGCATCCTCACCGAAGGTGGGCCGACGCTGCTCGGCGCACTCATGGCCGCGGATCTGCTGGACGAGCTGTGCCTGACCTGGAGCCCGACCCTGGTCGCCGGCCCGGCGCCCCGGCCCGTCGTCGCGCCGGGCTGGCTGGCCCCGCCGGCCGAGGCGCGGCTGGGCGGTCTCCTGCACTGCGAGGGCGTGCTGCTCGGCCGCTGGCTGCTGCGCCCCTGAGAGCCCGATACCCTCGAACCGTGAGCGAGATCGTCGTCGTCCTCACCGAGGACGCCCTGACCGAGACCGACGCGGCACAGATCGGCGCCCTGTACTCCGGGCAGGAGCCGCCGCGGGACGTCGCCTTCCACGTCCTCGTGCCCGCGGACACCGAGCAGAACCTGCTCGTGTCGCTCGTCGACCACCTGAGCCTGGGCGAGCTCCGGGAGGCCCTCGACGCGGCGCTCGGCCGGGAGCCGCGTCCCGCGCAGGCCCGGTTGGACGCCGCGGCGCAGCTCGCCGCGAGCCTCGCCGCGTTCGCCTCGGCGGGTGCGACCGCGGACGGCGTCGTCGTCGCCGACGACCCGCTGCCGGCGCTGCGCGCCGTCGTCGCCGACCGGGAGGTGAGCGAGATCGTCGTCGTGACGCTCCCCCACGCGCTCGAGGACACGTTCCACCGCGACTGGGCGTCGCGCGCGCGTGAGGAGCTGCGGGTGCCCGTGCTGCACCTGTACGCGGGGACCAGCCGCCTGGGCTGACCGGGTGCGCCGGCGCCCTCCGTGCCTGCTAGAGGCCGGTCGCCGTCACGCGGGGGTAGTGCCGGCGGAACTTGCGCACCTGGTTGACGGCTGCCGCGAGCACGTACAGCCGACGCCTCGGCCGCCGGTCCGCTCGGTACCGCAGCGGGTGCGCGGTCGACCGCGACCGGATCAGCCCGTCCACTGTCGCCAGGAGGTCCGGGTCGAGCACGTACCGGCGCAGGAGCCGGTGGGGCACGATCGCGTAGAGGACGCTGCGCTCGACGACGACCGGCTCGACGGCGGCGCGGTCCACGTGGTCCGCCACGAGGAAGCGGGCGGGGTTCGCCCCGGCGGCGGTCACGTAGAAGTTGTTGCGCCCGATGCGCGGGTTGACTTCCAGGAAGCACGGCCGGCCGTCGCGCGGGTCGACCTTCACGTCGAAGTTCGCGAAGCCCCGGTAGCCCGTGCTGGTGAGGAGCCGGTGGGCCGGGGCCAGCAGCTCGTCCCAACGCCCGGTGATCATCGCGGCGGGGTTGCCCAGCCCGCTCGGCGTGTGCTCCTCGAGGAGTACGTGCGCACAGCAGGAGAGCGTGACGACCCCCTGGGTGTCGACGTAGCAGGTGATGCTCCGCATCTGCGTGTCATCGCCGGGGATCATGTCCTGCACGACGAAGCGCCCGCGGAAGCCGGCCGCGCGCAGGCGCACCCACAGGTCGTCCAGGGCGGCGGCGTCGTCGACCTGGTAGACCTTCTTCTTGCCCTCGAACGCCATGCGCTCGTAGTCGGCGCTGTTCGCGGCCTTCGCGATGACCGGGAACGGCACGTCGATCTCGGGCGCACGCCAGGTCGGGTCGTCGGCGGTGGCGAAGTCGACGACCACGGTGCGCGGGGTGTCGATGCCCAGGTCCGCGCAGAGCTCGGCGAAGCGTGCCTTGTCCGCGAGCCGGTCGAGCAGCGCACGCTCGAGGAACGGGACCGTGTACCGCTTCTCGAGGACGTCGCGGTGCGTGACGAGGAACCGGACCAGCCAGTCGGTGTTCGCCAGGAGCACCAGCTGGACGTCGTCGTCGTACCCGTCCGCGATCCGATCGAGGGCGGCGAGGATGTCCTCGGGCGAGGCCTGCGCGCCGAGCACCACGTTCTCGACGATGGTCGAGTCCGCGACCGGGCCCAGGACCATGAGGCTCGCGACGACGGAGTGCACGCCGTACTCCTCGTGGAACGCCCGCGCGAGCGCGTAGACGCCCAGGTCGGCGCCGAGGATGACGGGCTGGAACCGACGGCCGCCGGGTGAGACGGCCGTCACGCGTCGGCCTCCGTCCGGTCGCCGGACCAGTCGGTGTGGAACGAGCCCGTGCGGTCGGTTCTGCGGTAGGTGTGCGCACCGAAGTAGTCCCGCTGCGCCTGGATCAGGTTCGCAGGCAGCCGCTCGGCCCGGACGCCGTCGTAGTAGGCGAGCGAGGAGGCGAAGGCCGGGATGGCGACGCCGTGCGAGGCCGCTGCGGCCACCACGCGGCGCCACGCCTGGACGCACTGACCGACGGCGTCGGCGAAGGACGGGTCGGCCAGGAGCAGGGGCAGCGACGCGTCCCGCTCGTACGCCTGCGTGATGCGGTCGAGGAAGCGCGCGCGGATGATGCACCCACCCCGCCAGATCCGTGCCATCGCGCCACGGTCGATGTCCCAGCCGTACTCGGCGGACGCCGCCGCGATCTGCTCGAAGCCCTGGGAGTACGCGACGACCTTCGATGCGTACAGGGCGCGACGGACGTCCTCGACGAAGGCGGCCCGGTCCGGCACGGACCACGGCGTGGTGTGTGCGGGCAGGGTCCGGCCGGCCGCGCGCTGCGGCGCGGAGCCGGACAGCGCACGCGCGAACGTCGCCTCCGCGATGCCGGTCACGGGCACTCCGAGATCCAGAGCGCTCTGGACGGTCCACCGTCCCGTGCCCTTCTGCTCGGCCGCGTCGGCGACGACGTCGACGAAGGCCGCGCCCGTCGCGACGTCGGTGTGCGCCAGCACCTCCGCAGTGATCTCGATGAGGAACGACTCCAGATCGCCGGTGTTCCACTCCGCGAAGATCTCCGCCAGCTCGTCGGCCGGAGCGCCCAGCCCCTGCCGCAGCAGGTCGTAGGCCTCGGCGATGAGCTGCATGTCGGCGTACTCGATGCCGTTGTGCACCATCTTGACGAAGTGCCCGGCGCCGTCGGGGCCCACGTGGGTGCAGCACGGCACGCCGTCGACCTTCGCCGAGATCCTCTCGAGGATCGGGCCGAGCGACGCGTACGACTCGGCGGTGCCGCCGGGCATGATCGACGGCCCGTTGAGCGCACCCTCCTCGCCGCCCGAGACACCGGTCCCGACGAAGTGCAGGCCCTTCGCGCGCAGCGCCGCCTCGCGACGGATCGTGTCGGGGAAGTGCGCGTTGCCGGCGTCGACGACGATGTCGCCCTCCTCGAGCAGCGGCACGAGCTCGTCGATCACGGCGTCCGTGGGAGCGCCCGCCTGCACCATGACGACGACCTTGCGCGGCCGCTCGAGCGACGCGACGAAGTCCGCCATCGACTCCGAGGGCACGAACGTGCCGTCGGTGCCGTGCTCGGCGACGAGCGACTGCGTGCGCGCGTACGTGCGGTTGTGCACCGCGACCGTGAAGCCGTTCCGCGCGAAGTTCCGTGCCAGGTTGCGGCCCATGACGGCCAACCCGGTGACACCGATCTGCGCGGTGCCGACGGCCGACGACGGGACAGACATCAGGTGCGCTCCTTCATGCCGGGGGGCACGGCGCGTGCGGCGCCCCGGCCGCTGCGGCCGGGCGCGCGCCGCGCACGTGCGGGTGCGACGACGAGCCTAGACCGCCCCGAGGTCACCTCCCCCGGCGTGCCGGGGACCGAGACGGCACGGCCCGCCCGTACGCTCGCCGCGTGACCCCAGCCGGACCCGAGGACGTCCCCGCCGAGTTCGTCCGGGCGCTGCGCTCGCTGCGCGGCGTGCCCGTGCGCCCCGAGGTGGTGCTCGACGAGGTGCCCGGCCCCGCCCGCATCGCGCCGTTCACGGCCGCGCTCACCGCTGACGTGCGCACCGCCCGCCGCTCGGTCGCGGCCGAGGACCTCGCCTCGGGGCGGTTCGTCGTGCTCTACGACCCCGAGGGCCAGGAGGCGTGGGAGGGCTCGTTCCGGCTCGTGACGCTCGTGCGGGCGACGCTCGAGCCCGAGGTCGGGGCGGACCCGATGCTCGCCGAGGTCGCGTGGTCGTGGTTCGCGGAGTCGCTCGCGACCGCCGGCGTGGAGCCGCACGCCGCCGGCGGCACCGTGACCCGGGTGCTGTCGCAGTCCTTCGGTGCGCTCGAGCGGCGCGAGGAGCAGACCGAGCTGGAGATCCGTGCGTCCTGGACGGCGTGGGACGAGCAGCTCGCGCCGCACCTCACGGCCTGGACGACGCTGCTGTGCACGGCCGCGGGCCTGCCGCCGCTGCCCGAGGGCGTCGTCGCGCTGCCGCGCCGCTGAGCCCGCGCCGCCTCAAGTCCGCCGCACCTCCTGCCGATGGGCAGACGTGACCATCGAGCCCCTGCGCCGCGACGCCCGTGACCTCCAGGCCCGTCGTGCGACCGGTCTCACCGGCGTGCCGACGTCCCGGCGCGCACCCGCGCCGGCGCCGGCGCGGCACCCGATGTGCGTCGTGGTCACGCAGATCGCCGACGGTGAGGGCGGCGCCCTCGTCCGCACGCTGCAGCGCCGCGGTGCGCACCGCGTGGTCGTCCTGGCCCGGCACGCCGCGCGCGAGGAGCTGTCGGCGCTGCTCGCCGGGGGTCTGCGCGGCGGCGTCGCGTCGACGACCGAGGCGGCGACGACGCCCGTGCGCGCACCCGTCCCCGCGGCCGTCCCCGCCGCCCCCACCACGGAGCTGAGCGCACGCGAGCTCAGCGTGCTGGCCCGCGTCGCCGAGGGGAACACCAACCGCAGCATCGGCGAGGAGCTCGGGCTCTCGGCCCTCACCGTGAAGAGCCACCTCGCGCGGATCTCCCGCAAGCTCGGCACGGGCGACCGCGCCGAGCTCGTCGCGATCGCGATCCGCACGGGTCTGATCGACTGACGCGTCGGCCGACGTCGGCCGGCACACGTCGCGATCGCACCACGTGACGAGCACGACGCACGACGCGCGCCCGGCCTGCACGGGCGCGGCCCCCTCGTCGCCTACGGTGGGTGCCATGGAGGCCGAGGTGTCGCACGAGGAGCCCGAGGCCGACGGGCACGGCGCACCGACGCCACCCCCGGTGGTCCCGCTGCTCGAGCCCGCCGACGGCGTGCCGCCCGTCGTCGACACGCCGGCCGCGCTCGCCGCGACCGTCGAGGCGTTCGCGACCGGCACCGGGCCCGTCGCGGTCGACGCCGAGCGCGCGTCGGGCTACCGCTACGGCCAGCGGACGTACCTCGTCCAGCTGCGCCGCGAGAACGCCGGCACCGCGCTCATCGACCCGATCGCCCTGCCGGACCTGTCGGCGCTGTCGGACGCGCTCGTCGGCGTCGAGTGGGTGCTGCACGCCGCGTCGCAGGACCTGCCGGGGCTCGCCGAGCAGGGCATGCGTCCCTCGCGCGTCTTCGACACCGAGCTCGCCGCCCGCCTGCTGGGTCTCGAGCGCGTCGGGCTCGCGGCGGTCGTGGCCGACACCCTCGGGCTGGGCCTGGCCAAGGAGCACTCCGCGGTCGACTGGTCGACGCGTCCGCTGCCCCCCGAGTGGCTGCGGTACGCCGCGCTCGACGTCGAGGTGCTCGTCGAGGTGCGCCAGGTCCTCGCCGAGCGGCTCGCGGTGTCGGGCAAGGCCGAGTGGGCGCGTCAGGAGTTCGAGGCCGTGCGGACCGCCCCGCCGCCGGCCCCGCGCGCCGAGCCGTGGCGCCGGGTGTCGGGCCTGCACACGATCCGCGACCCCCGTCGGCTCGCCGTCGTCCGCGAGCTCCACGCGACGCGCGACCGCAACGCGCGCGAGCGCGACGTCTCCCCCGGTCGGGTGCTGCCCGACGCCGCGATCGTCGCGGCCGCCCAGGCCATGCCGCGCACCGTCGGCCAGCTGACCGCCCTGCCGCCGTTCATGGGCAAGGGCACGCGTCGGCGCGCCGCGCTGTGGCAGGGGGCGATCGACCGTGCGACGGCGCTCCCCGAGTCCGAGCTGCCCTCGCC
>JAEZZV010000258.1 GCA_023418375.1 Actinomycetes bacterium
GTTTGGGGGGCGCGGGGCGGGTCCTTGGGGGGGGCCCGGGCCCGGCTCTTCGCTTGCCCGCGGGCGACGCCCCCGCCCCCCTCTCCCGACCCGAGTCCTCTCCCGCCCCGCCGCTTCCCCTCTTCCACCGCCCCTTCCCCTCTCCCACCCCGAGCCCACCCCGCCCCTCCTCTCTCCCACCCCCGCCACACGTTCGAACGCGAGCAGATGGGGCGGAGGACGAACAACGGATGTTCGACGTCCGCGTATCTGCTCGAACTCGAACAACCGTCGGAGGGGGCGGGGCGGGCCGGGAGCCCGGGGCGGAAGCCCGGGGCGGGGCGGGAAGGGGCAGGACCGAAGTCCGAGGTCAGCGGCCCGGGGCCGCCCTACTGTCGATTGCAGCGGTCGTGATCGGGGTTATCCCCGTTCGTGGCCCGAAGCCCGGACGCCGCTGCCCGCGCGGGACGTCCGCGCGCAGCCTCTCGAGGAGGTACCCGTGACGCGCACCCGACGTGTGCTGGCCACCGCCGCCGTCGTCGCCCTGGCGGCGCTCCTGCCCGGCTGCAGCGACTCTGCCGAGCCCGAGGCGACGCCGACGCCGTCGGCCAGCGCGAGCGCCGAGGCGACCCCGTCCGAGCCCGCGGCCCCCGCGGAGGAGCCGACCACCGTCCGCGTCGCGTCCCTCAAGGGCCCGACGACGATGGGCCTGGTCGACCTCATGCGCGACGCCGCCGCCGGCGAGACCGAGCAGGCGTACGAGGTGAACGTCTACGGCACGCCCGACGAGGTGGTCCCGCTGGTCAGCCAGGGCGCCGTCGACGTCGCGCTGATCCCCGCGAACCTCGCCGCCGTGCTCTACAACCGCACGCTGACCGACGACGGCGCCCAGGTGCAGGTCGCGGCGATCAACACGCTCGGCGTGCTGGGCATCCTCGAGAACGGCGACACGGTCGACGGCATCGACGACCTCGCCGGGAAGACGATCTACGCATCGGGCAAGGGTGCGTCGCCGGAGTACGTCCTGAACTTCCTGCTGGAGGCCAACGGCCTGACTCCGGGCGCCGACGTCACGATCGAGTGGCGCAGCGAGCACACCGAGGTCGCCGCGGTCCTCGCCTCGACGCCCGGCGCCGTCGCGATGCTGCCGCAGCCGTTCGCCACGGTCGTCACGACGCAGAACCCGGCCGTGCAGCCGGCCCTCGACCTGACGCAGGAGTGGGACGCGGTCGTCGACGACGGCTCGCAGCTCGTGACCGGCGTCGTCGTGGTGCGGACGGACTTCGCGGAGCAGTACCCGCAGGCCCTGGCCGCGTTCCTGGCCGACTACGAGGCGTCGACCGAGTTCACCAACGCGAACCCGGAGGAGGCCGCGGGCCTCATCGTCGAGGCGGGCATCGTCCCGGCGGCACCCATCGCGCAGGCCGCGATCCCGGGCTCGCACATCACGTTCATCGACGGCGCCGAGCTGCGCTCGACGTTCTCCGGCTATCTGCAGGTCCTGTTCGACGCCGACCCGGCGTCCGTCGGTGGGACCATGCCGGGCGATGACTTCTACCTCGAGCAGTAGGCCGGCCACCGACCGGCGGCCGGGCGGACGCGCATGGCGCGCCGCCCGGCCCCTGCTCGTCCTCGCGTTCTGGCTCGGCGTCTGGCAGCTCGGGGCGAGCACGGTCGGCCACGACTTCCTGCTGGCGTCCCCGGGGTCGACGGGCAGCCGGCTGACCGAGCTGGTGGTCACCGGGGACTTCTGGTCGACGGTCGGCTACTCGCTCGCGCGGATCACCGTCGGCTTCCTCGCCGCCGCAGCCGTCGGGGTCCTGACCGCCGCGGCGGCCGCAGCCTGGCGCGTCGTGGACGCCGTCCTGTCCCCCGCGATGACGGCCGTCCGGGCGGCGCCCGTCGTGAGCTTCATCCTGCTCGCGCTCATCTGGGCGGGCAGCAGCTGGCTGGCGGCCGTGACGAGCTTCCTCATGGTGCTGCCGATCGTGCACGGGACCGTGCTCGGCGGCATCCGGCAGCGCGACCGGGCGCTCCTGGAGATGGCGCAGGTGTTCCGCGTGCCGCTCTGGCGCCGGTTCGTGGCGATCGACGTGCCGTCGGTGCTGCCGTACTTCGCGACGGCGTGCCACGTCGGCGTCGGGCTGGCGTGGAAGGCGGGCGTCGCTGCCGAGGTCATCGGCCTGCCGCAGGGCAGCATCGGCGAGCGCATGTACCAGGGCAAGCTGCTGCTGAGCAGCGCGGACGTGCTGGCCTGGACGGTCGTCGTCATCGCCGTGAGCTTCGCGAGCGAGCGACTGGTGGCCTGGCTGCTGGACCGCGGCCAGGCGCGGCTCGCCGTGGGACACCCGGCGGGCGGGGTCGGCTCGGGCGGGTCGCCGCGCGGGGCGGCCGACGCGCAGGGGGCCGCAGCATGACGGGCATCGCACTGCGGGGTGTCCGCAAGGCCTACGGCGAGCAGGTGGTGCTCGACGGCCTCGACCTCGACCTGCCCGAGGGCGCCGTCACCGCGCTCATGGGCCCCAACGGCTCGGGCAAGACGACGATCGGCCGGCTGGTGCTCGGCCTGACGGCGCCCGACGCCGGGACCGTCACGGGGGTGGAGGGTCGCCGGGTCGCCGCGACGTTCCAGGAGGACCGGCTCTGCGAGCAGCTGACCGCGGAGGGCAACGTCCGCCTGGTGCTGGACCGGGCGCACGCCGCCGACGCCGCCGCCGCGCTCAGGGCCGCCGGCCTCGACGACGACGCCCTCGCCAAGCCCGTGCGGGACCTGTCCGGCGGGCAGCGGCGCCGCGTCGCCATCGTGCGCGCGCTGGTGGCACCGGCCGAGGTCGTCGTGCTCGACGAGCCGTTCAAGGGCCTGGACACGGCCGCGCGGGAGCGCCTGCTGACCCTGGTCCGCGACCGCTGCGCCGCCCGCACGGTCCTCCTGATCACCCACGACGTCGCGGAGGCCCACGCCCTGAACGCAACGGTGGTCACCCTGCCCTGACCCGCCCCCCTCGCCCTCGCCCCGCCCTGGTCAGTAGTGGGTGCGGTCCTCCCGGGCCAGCCACGCGTCCATGGGCGCACCGGCGCCCGGGACCGGGTGGCGGTGGACCGGCGTCGGCCACGTCGCCGGGTCGGTGCCGAGCAGGGCGTGGAAGCGGCGGTCGTCGAAGCCGGCGCGCTCGGCGTCGTACCGGTCCGCCGCGTAGACGAGCCGGTCCGCACGTGCCCACAGCGTCGCCGCCAGGCACAGCGGGCACGGCTCGCACGAGCTGTAGATCGTGCAGCCGGCCAGCGAGAACGTGCCGAGCGCACGGCACGCGGCGCGGATGGCGACCACCTCGGCGTGCGCGGTGGGGTCGTCGTCGCGCGTGACGCGGTTCTGCCCGACGGCGACCTCCACGCCGTCGCGCACGACCACCGCCCCGAAGGGGCCGCCGCCGTCGGCCACGTTCGCCGAGGCGAGCGCCACCGCGCGGCGGAGCCACCGCTCGTCGTCCGCCGCTGGAGGGATCGCGGACGCGACCACCTCTCCAGCGTCCTCCCCCGCCGTCCGGCAGGCAACGGGTCGACGCCAGGTCGACGCCCGGCCGACGACCGGTCGGCGACCGGGCCGGGGAGGGCGCGCGAGAATGGCCTCATGACCTCGACACCCGCCGACCTCCTCGCCGCCGCGCAGGCGTGCGCCCCCGACCTGGCCGCCCTGCGCCACGAGCTGCACCGCACGCCGGAGATCGGGCTGGACCTCCCCGCGACGCAGGCGATCGTGCTGCGCGAGCTCGCCGCCCTCGGGATCGAGGCGACGCCCGGCCGCGGGCTCGGCTCGGTGACCGGCGTCGTGCGCGGCGGCCGACCCGGGCCGGCGGTGCTGCTGCGGGGCGACATGGACGCCCTGCCGGTCAGCGAGGACACGGGCGAGCCGTTCACGAGCGAGCGCGACGGCGTCATGCACGCGTGCGGGCACGACATGCACGTGGCCGGGCTGCTGGGTGCGGCGCGGCTGCTCGTCGAACGTCGAGCGGAGTGGGCGGGGGCGGTGGTGCTGATGTTCCAGCCCGGCGAGGAGGGCGACCACGGCGCCCGCCTGATGATCGAGGGGGGCGTGCTCGACGCGGCCGGCGAGCGCGTGGTGGGTGCCTACGGTCTGCACGTGGTGTCCGCGGAGGTGCCGCTCGGCGTCGTGACCGCGCGCGCGGGGACGTACTACGCGGCCGCCGACCAGCTCTTCGTCACGGTGCAGGGGCGCGGCGGGCACGGCTCGATGCCGCACCTGGCCGCGGACCCGGTGCCGGTCGCGGCGGAGATCACGCTCGCGCTCCAGACGGTCGTCACGCGGCAGTGGGACGCGATGGACCCGGTGGTCGTGACCGTCGGGCGGATCAGCGCGGGCACGATCGACAACGTCATCCCGGCGACGGCGGACCTCGCGGCGACCGTGCGGACGTTCTCGCGCGAGGCGCACGCCGCGATCCCGGGCCTGCTGGTCCGCGCGGTGGAGCACATCGCCGCGGCGCACGGCATGACGGCGCAGATCGACTACGTGCGCGGCTACCCGACACTGGTGAACGACGCCGACGAGGTCGCCCGCGCCGGGCGCGTCACGGGCGAGCTGGGCCTGACGTACGTCACCGCGCCGGTGCCGGTCACGGGCGCCGAGGACTTCTCGTACGTGCTCGAGCAGGTGCCGGGCGCGTACGTCACGCTCGGCGCGACGCCCGTCGGGGTCGAGCCGGCCGGTGCGCCGTACAACCACTCCGGCCAGGCGCGCTTCGCCGACGAGGCGCTGCCGCAGGGCGCGGCGCTCCTGGCCGCCCTGGCCCTCGACCGGCTCGCCCAGGGCTGACCCCCGCCCCGCGCAGCCGGAGCACCGCGGCGCCAAGGTGCTCCGCCTGGGTGGGTTGCGCGACGTCGTGCTCCACGTGCGGGGGACGCGCCGCCTACGGTGTGGCCATGAGGACCCGCGCCGTCGCCGTCGTCCCCGTGCTCGCCCTGGCGCTCGCGGCCTGCGGGAGCGGCGCGCCCGCGTCGCGCGCGTCGATCGCGGAGGTCTCCGAGCCGGTGGGCATCGCGGCCGAGCTCGTGTACGTCGCGGACGTCGACGGCTTCGACCTGGTCACCCAGGCCGTCGGGCCGTTCGGGAACGACGGCATGTCGGCGATCTGGACCCGCACCGGTGGTGACGACTACGCGGTCGTGACGCTCACCACCGATCGCCTCCCCGACCCCGCCGCCGTCCCCTGCGACCAGCTCGACGACCAGCTCGACGACCAGGCGGACCGGCCCGAGCTCCGGTGCGAGGTCGTCGTCGGCGGCGCCCACGTGACCCTCCTCGGCGAGGGTGTCGACGGGGACCGGCTCCGGGAGATCGCGGACACGGTGCACGTCCCCAGCGAGGGAGAGCTCAGCCGGCTGTTCGCCGAGCTCAGGGCACCTGACGGGCCGACCGAGCGCGGCGACCTCCCGGCCGAGGGCGACGGCGCCCCGGACAACTCGGTGGGAGAGGGCGGCTGACTGCGCCCCCCGCCCCGCCCGAGGGAGCGGGCCGGGGTCAGGGGCGCGCGGCGTGGGGCGCCGGGGTCATCCGGCCGTCCGGGTCCAGGCGGGCGAGGATGGCGCCCGCGATCTCGCCGAGCTCGCGGACCTGGCGGCGCGTCAGGGCGTCGAGGACCGTCGACCGGACGGTCGCCACGTGCCCGGGGGCGGCGCCCACGACGGCGTCCCACCCGGCGTCGGTCAGGCGGGCGTTGGTCGCGCGGCCGTCCTGCGGGCAGGCCGAGCGCTCCACCAGGCCGCGCGCCTCGAGCCGGCTGACGACGTGCGACAGGCGGGCGAGCGTCGCGTTGGTGCGCGCGGCCAGGGCCGTCATGCGCAGGACGCGGTCGTCGGCCTCCGAGAGCATGGCCAGGACCAGGTACTCGAAGTGCGACAGGTCGGAGTCGCGCCGGAGCTGGGAGTCGAGCGCTCCCGGCAGCAGCTCCACCACGGCGACCAGGCGGATCCAGGCGCCGAGCTCCTCGTCGTCCAGCCAGCGCGTCTCCATGCCCCCAGGATACCGCATTAGTTGACACGACAACTAAACCCGCCTAGCGTCTTGGTTGTCGCTTCAACATTCTACCGTCGGACACCCGGAGGCTCGTATGACCACCGTCAGCATCATCGGCAAGGGCGCCATGGGCACCGCCATCGCGAAGGTCGTCACCGACGGCGGGAACACCGCCGAGCTGCTCGGCCGTGACGACGCCGGCAAGCCCCTGGCCGGTGACGTCGTCGTGCTCGCCGTGCCCTACCCGGCCGTCGCCGACGTGCTGGCCGCGCACCGCGAGCACCTCGCCGGCAAGGTCGTGGTCGACATCACCAACCCGCTGGACTTCGCGACGTTCGACGCGCTCACCGTGCCCGCCGACTCCTCCGCCGCCGCCGAGATCGCCGCCCAGCTCCCGGACGCGCGCGTGGTCAAGGCCTTCAACACGACGTTCGCCGGCACGCTCGCGGCCGGGACGGTCGGCCCGGTCACCACCACCGTCCTCGTCGCGGCCGACGACGACGACGCGAAGGCCGCCGTGGCCGCCGTCGTCGAGGCGGGCGGCCTCCGGGCCGTGGACGCCGGCTCCCTGCGCCGGGCCCGCGAGCTGGAGGCTCTCGGCTTCCTGCAGATCACGCTCGCCGCGCGCGAGAAGGTCGCGTGGACGGGCGGCTTCGGGGTCGTCGCGTGAGCGACCCGCGAGCCACGACGGCCGTCCGGAGGACGACGGCCGTCGGCCTGACGGTGGGCGCCCCCGGCGGGACCGACCTCCTCCCCGACGACACGCGGATGTCCGCGGTCACCCTCCACGCCGGCGACCTCGCGGCCCTCGCCGCGTACTACCGCGACGCCGTCGGGCTCGTGACGCTGGCCGAGGGCGAGGGCCAGGAGGTGCTCGGCCGCGGCCGCACGCCCGTCCTCGTCCTTCGGCACACCCCCGGCCTGCCGACGCCCGCCCGCAACCAGGCCGGCCTGTTCCACACCGCGATCCTCTTCGAGGACGAGGCGTCGCTCGCCGCGGCCGTGCTCTCGACCGCGCGGCACCCGCTCTCGCGGTACGTCGGCAGCGCGGACCACCTGGTCAGCGAGGCATTCTACTTCACCGACCCCGAGGGCAACGGCATCGAGCTGTACGTCGACCGACCGCGCGAGCAGTGGCAGGTCCTCGACGGCCAGGTGCAGATGGACAGCCTCTTCCTCGACCCGCAGCGCTACCTCGAGACGCACCTCACCGAGACCGCGGCCGCCGGCCTGCACGACGCCGCCGCGTCCGTGGGGCACGTGCACCTGCAGGTCGGCGACATCCCGATGGCGCGCGAGTTCTACGCCGACGCGCTCGGGTTCGCGGTGACCATGCAGGTCCCCGGCGCGCTGTTCGTCAGCGCCGGCGGTTACCACCACCACCTCGCGGTCAACGTCTGGAACAGCCGCGGCGCCGGGCCGCGGGCGTCGACCCTCGGCCTCGGCGAGGTGACGATCGCCGTCCCCACCCGGGACGAGCTCGACGCCGCCGCGGCCCGTCTGCGCGCGCGGGGCATCGCGGTCGCCGACGACGGTCGCAGCCTCAGCGCCGACGACCCGTGGCGCAACCGCGTCACCCTCCAGCTCGCGGACGCCTAGCGTGGAGGGGTGAACGGCTGGCGGACAGCCCTCGGCGCGGACCCGGTCCCGTGGCTCCTCGAGGCCGCGGACCCTGCGGTCCGGGCCGCGACGCTCGCCCACCTCCTCGACGCACCCGACGACGACCCCGACCTGACCGCAGCCCGGGCCGCGATGGCGACCGACGGCGTCGTCGGGCGGATCCTCGCGCAGCAGGGGCCGGACGGGCACTGGGGCGAGCGCGACGCGTTCTACCGAGACAAGTACCGCGGCACCGTCTGGCAGCTGGTCACCCTCGCGGCCCTCGGGGCCGACGGCGCCGACCCCCGCGTGCGGGCCGGGTGCGAGGCGGTCCTGGAGGACGCGCAGGACCGCGAGTCGGGCGGCTTCGCCTACGACCGGTCCCGCACCTCGGGTGGCGGGCGCCATGCCGAGGTCATCCCGTGCCTGACCGGGAACCTCGTCTGGGCGCTGGTCACGTTCGGGAGGCTCGACGACCCGCGGGTGCGCCGCGGGATCGACTGGATCACCACCTACCAGCGGTTCGACACCGGCGACGCACCGCGACCGACCGGCTGGCCGTACGACCGCTACACGACGTGCTGGGGCCGCCACACGTGCCACATGGGCGCGGTGAAGGCACTCAAGGCGCTGGCGGCGATCCCTCCCGAGCGGCGCTCGCCCGACGTCGGACGGACGCTCGCCGACGGCACGGAGTACCTGCTGCGCCACCACGTGCACAAGCGCTGCCACGACCCGAGCCAGGTGGCCAAGCCGGGCTGGCTACGGCTCGGCTTCCCGCTGATGTACCAGACGGACGTCCTGGAGATCCTGCGCATCCTCACCTCCCTCGGCGTGCGGGACGACCGCATGGCGGAGGCCGTCGACGTCGTCGTGCGCAAGGTCGACGGCGACGGCCGGCTGACCCTCGAGCAGACGTTCAACGACCGGTTCCGGGCGCGCGTCGAGGTGAAGGGCAGGCCGAGCCGCTGGCTGACGCTCGAGGCCCTGAGGATGCTCAGGGCCGCGTAGCGGATCGCCACGGCGCCGCCGCGTCGCCGCCGCGTCGCAGGTCACGACTGGGACCATGACCGTCGTGACACTCTCCACCAGGACCCTGCGGGTCGAGGACGCGGGCGAGGTGCTCACGCTCCAGCGCGCCGCGTATGTCCCGGAGGCCCGCCGCTACGGCGACCCCGACCTGCCCCCGCTCGTCCAGTCCCTCGACGAGGTGCGCGCCGAGCTCGCCCGCCCGGACGTCATCGGGCTGGGCGTGCGTGACGACGGCCGCCTGGTCGCAGCCGTCCGGCTGCGGGTGGACGCCTCCGTCGCGCACCTGGGCCGGCTGGTCGTCGCGCCGGACCGGCAGGGTCTCGGCATCGGTACGGGCCTCCTGGCCGCGTGCGAGCGCATGCTGCCGCCCGAGGTCGGCGAGATCCGGCTGTTCACGGGCAGCCGCAGCGAGGCGACGATCCGCCTGTACGAGCGCCAGGGCTACGTGCGCCAGTACGAGACGGCGGAGGGCACGCACGACCTCGTGCACCTGACGAAGCGGCTGCCGGTGTAGTCAGCCCCGACGGTCGGCCGGGCCGCCCGGGAGCAGGTCGGCCTCGGGCAGCAGGTCGTCGTGGGGCAGCAGGTCGTCGTCGGGCAGCAGGTCCTCGCCCGGCACCTCGTCGAGGACGAGCTCCACCTCCGGGTCGCCCGGGCCGTGGCCGTCGGGCATCCGGCCCGGCTCCCCCCGGACGGCGGCCCAGTGGTCCCACAGCGCGCCGTCCGAGACCTGCGGTCGGCGGGCCGCCTCACGCCGCTCCTCCAGCCGGATGAACCGCACCTGCAGTGCGAGCCCACCGACGACGATCACCGCCATCAGCACGCCGACGGACGGGAGTGCTCCGAAGGCCAGGGGCACGAGCGCCGCCGTCGGGATGGCGAAGACCCAGAAGATGACCCACCTGGCGCGGCGCGCACGCATCACGCGCGCGATCGTCCCATCTGCGGGCGAACCATGATCGGGACGTCGGTCACGCCGCTGGGCGCGCTGCGCGCCGCAGGAGGACGACGCCGACCCCGAGGTACGCCGCGGTGAGCGCCGCGAGGAGCCCGAGGTCCACCGCGACGTCACCCGCCGACGCACCGAGCGTCACCACCCGGTTCAGGACGGTGACCGCGTGCGTGGGCGCGAGCAGCTCGAACGGCCCGATCGGGTGGCCGGCCAGCTCGAACCACGTGACGCGCGGCATCGGGAACATCGCCCCGGAGAAGAACATCAGGACGGCCAGCGGGAAGTTCGCCACGACGAACGCCTTGACGACCGTGCGGGTCACCGCCGCGACGGCCATCCCGACCCCGACCACCGACAGCGTCGCCAGGACGAGCGCAAGGGCACCCACCCACATCGGGCCGGCGCTGGAGAACCCGAGCGCCGCGGCCGTGGCGACCGTGAGCAGCACCGCGACGCCGCCCAGGGCGGTGAGCACCGCCGTCGTGCCGACGAGGTACTCACCGCCGGTCATCCGCGTCAGGCGCAGCCGCCGCATGCCGCCCGACTCGAACTCGCGCGCGACGACCATCGCCGCGAGGAACACCAGCATGATCACGGCGAAGACCATGAGCCCGGGCACGTAGAGCTCGAACTCGCTGCGCCCGGCGGAGTCGCCCAGGGCCTCCTCGGTGAGCACGACCGCGGGCGCGCGCCCCGTGGCGTCGGCCACGACCTGCTGCACCCCGGCGTCGACGAGGACCGCGGCCACGAGGTAGCCCGACGACGTGAGGTCGCCCGACAGGGTGTACGAGGCCGGCGGTGCGTCGGCGTCGTGGGCGAGGGCCGCGACCGCCTGGGAGAAGCCCGCGGGCAGGACGACCAGCGCTGCGGCGTCCCGCCGCTCGACGGTGGCTCGCGCGTCCTCGCGCGACGGCGACGTGCGGATGTCGAGCAGCGCCCCGCCGTCGGCGGCCGTGCCCGAGCGGAGCGCCTCGACCACCTGGGCGGCGGCGTCGGGCACCGCGCCGGGCGTGTCCTCGTCGACGACGACGACCTGGTACGACGCGCCCACCTCCGGGAACACCAGCTGGTACAGGATGACCATGGCCGGCGCGAAGACCAGGGTCAGCGCGACCATCACGGGCTCCCGCCGGAGCTCCCGGGCCGCCTTGCGCAGCACGATCCACGCCCTCATGACCGCAGGCTCCTTCCGGTCAGGCCAAGGAAGACGTCCTCGAGCGAGGGCGCCCGCAGCCGGACCTCGTCCGCGCGGCCGCCGGCCCGGGCGAGCGCGGCCAGCAGGGCGGGCAGGACGGCGGTCGGGTCGTCGGCCTGCACGCTCACCAGCCCCGGCGCGGGCC
>JAEZZV010000289.1 GCA_023418375.1 Actinomycetes bacterium
GCCACCCACACCGTCGTGGCCGGCGACACGGTGTCCGCGCTGGCCAGGCGCCACGGGACCACGGTGTCCGCCATCGTCGAGGCCAACGGCCTGGACTCGCGCGCCTTCATCCGCGTGGGCCAGGTCCTCACGGTTCCCGGTGCCGGTGCGACCACGACTGCCGCGTCCACCGCGCCGGCCCCCACGAGCGCCCCCGCGCCCATCGTCGCCTCGCACCGTGTCGCCTCGGGCGACACCGTCTCCGCCCTCGCCAAGCGCTACGGCACGACGGTGGCGGCGATCGCGTCCGCGAACGCCCTCGACGCCCGGGCGACCATCCGCGTCGACCAGGTCCTGACCATTCCCGGCGCGACCGCGACGGCCGCCGCCGCCCCGACGACCACCACCGGCACCGCCGTCGGCAGCACGTTCGCCGGCCGCACCTACCCGGCGCACGTCGTGGCCGCGGCCAACGAGAACCTCGCCACCCTCCGCTCGGTCGGCGTCCCGACCCGGGAGGAGATGAAGGCGCTCGTCGCCCAGACCGCCCGTGACATGGGGGTCGACCCGGCGCTCGCGCTCGCCGTCGCCTACCAGGAGTCCGGGTTCAACCACGCGTCGGTCTCCCCCGCGAACGCCATCGGCACGATGCAGGTCATCCCGAGCTCGGGTGACTGGGCGTCGGACCTGGTCGGGCGCGACCTGAACCTGCTCGACCCGAACGACAACGTCACCGCGGGCGTCGCCATCCTGCGCCAGCTGGTGACGCGAGCCCCGGACCTCCCGACGGCCATCGCCGGCTACTACCAGGGCCTCGCGGGCGTCCAGCGCGACGGCATGTACGCCGACACCCGCCGCTACGTCGCCAGCGTCCAGACGCTCATGTCGCGGTTCGCCTGACGGGTTTCCCCGGCCCGCGAACGTAGACTGCCGCACGTGGCAGCCACCCTCACCGACCCGCTCATCGGCCATCTGGTCGATGGGCGCTACGAGGTGCTGTCGCGCGTGGCGCGCGGGGGCATGGCCACGGTCTACCTCGCCGTGGACCGCCGGCTCGACCGCGAGGTCGCGCTCAAGGTCATGCACCCCCACCTCGCCGAAGGCGCGTCCGGCGCGGACTTCCAGGCTCGCTTCCGCCGAGAGGCCCGAGCCGCCGCGCGGCTGACGCACCCGGGCCTCGTCGGGGTGCTGGACCAGGGCGTGGACGGCGAGACGAGCTACCTCGCGATGGAGTACGTCGACGGCTCGAACCTGCGCCGCCGGCTCACCGAGGACGGTCCGCTGAGCGTCGACGACGCCCTGCGCACGACGGAGTCCGTGCTCGAGGCCCTGTCGGTGGCGCACCGCGCGGGCCTGGTCCACCGCGACATCAAGCCCGAGAACGTGCTCATCGCGCGCGACGGCGGCCGCGTCAAGGTCGCCGACTTCGGTCTCGCCCGAGCCGTCACCGAAGTGACCTCGACGACCACCGGGACGGTGCTCGGGACGGTGGCGTACCTCGCGCCCGAGCTCGTCGCACGCGGCGCGTCCGACGCCCGCACCGACGTCTACGCGGTCGGCATCCTGCTGTTCGAGATGCTCACGGGGACCCAGCCCTACACCGGCACGACCCCGATCCAGGTCGCCTACCAGCACGTGCACTCCGACATCCCGGCGCCGTCGGAGCGGGTGGGGTGGCTGCCGACCGAGATCGACGAGCTCGTCGAGGCCCTGGCGGCCCGGGAGCCCGACGAACGGCCCGCGGACGCCGCCGCCGCGCTCTCGATCCTCCGCCGCACCCGCACGGCCCTGGACGACGAGATGCTCGCCCGACGCGCAGACCCGCCCGCCGTCCCGGTGCCGGACGGCACGGTGACGGCCGACGACCCGGACTCCCCCGTCACCGGGCCAGCCGGTCCACCCCCGCCGCCTCACGACCCGGACGCGACGGCCTTGCTCGGCCTGTCCCGCCCGCCCGCCCCGCCGAGCAGCCCGGACGGCGAGCTCCGCCGCACCATGGCCCTGAAGATCGGCGCCGGCCTGACCGACCCTGCCGGGCGCGTAGGCCCGCCCCCGCCCCCGCCGGACGCGCGGCCCCGGCGGCGCCGCCGTGGGCTCGCGGTGACCGGGGTGCTGCTCCTCCTGGCGGCGCTCGGGTTCGGCGCGTGGTGGTTCCTCGAGGGCCCCGGTGCCTTCCGCACCGTGCCCGGGAACCTGATCGAGGCGACGCAGGCCGACGCCGAGGCGAGCCTTGCCGCCGCGGGCCTCGGCGTCGCTGTGACCTCCGACTTCCACCCCAGCGTCCCGGAGGGCTCGGTCTTCGCGACCGACCCGGCCCCGGGCGAGCAGGTGCGTCGCGACGGCACCGTCACGCTGTTCGTCTCGCAGGGGCCTGATCTGCGGGAGGTGCCCGCGGAGCTCCTGGGCAAGCCGTTCACCGACGTCAAGGCGGCGCTCGAGCAGGCCGGGTTCGCCGTGCCCGAGCCGACGCGCAAGAACGACGACACGATCCCCCAGGACGCCGTGATCAGCCTCGCCGGTCCCGACGGCGCGCCCGTCGAGGCGGGCTCGTCGCTGCCCAAGGACACGTCGATCTCCGTCGTCGTCTCGGACGGCCCGGCGCCGATCGTGGTGCCGAACGTCCTCGGCGAGGAGCGGCAGCGCGCGATCGCGATCCTGGAGGTCGACTTTGGGCTCCAGGTCACCCCGCAGGAGGACTACAGCGAGCAGTACCCGGCCGGCACGGTCTCGGCCCAGAGCCTCGAGCCTGCGTCCGGGGCGCACCGCCGCGACGCGATCACGATCACGATCTCCAAGGGGCCGCCGCTGGTCCCCGTCCCCGACGTCGTGAACAAGGACGTCGACGAGGCGACCGCGATGCTCCAGGAGGCCGGGTTCGAGGTCGACGTCAACCGGCAGTGGTTCTGGGACACGCGGGTCGTCGACCAGGAGCCGGACAAGGACACGCCCCTGCCGAAGGGCTCCACGGTCACCATCTGGGTCCAGTGAGCCATCGGACCGCCCATCCGGAAGATGGTGGTATGTCCGGTTTTGACGGCTTGCGTTGACCCAAGGGCTATCCCTGCGCTCGCGTTGATCTTGGGACGCTTCGGGCATGACCATGACCGTCAGGGGCAGGGCGGAAGCGGCACCTGAGCCCACCATGGAGCCCGGCGTCGAGGACCCGACCGTTCGAGGCCGGTGGTGGCTCGTCGTCGCGGTCGTGGCGGCCCTCGTGCCTGCCCTGGGCGGTGCCGTGTGGTGGTACCTCGCGGCCGGTCCCGGCGCCTACACGTCCGTGCCCGACGGTCTCCTCACCGCCACTGTCGCCGAGGCGCAGGTCGAGCTGGAGGACGCGGGTCTGGAGGTCGCGACCGTCGAGGTGTTCCACGACACCGCCCCGGCCGGCGAGGTCGTCGCCGTCGCTCCCCTCGCGGGCGAGCAGATCCGCAAGGGTGGGCTCGTCACCCTCACCGTCTCCCGCGGGCCCGACCTGCGCGCCGTGTTCGTCGAGGGCGTCGGCCAGGGGGTCGCGGGCACCGAGGCGGCTCTCACGGTCGCCGGGCTCGTCCCCGACACGCAGCTCGAGTACTCCGACACGGTCCCCAAGGGCACCGTCATGTCGATGACGCTCGCCGACGGCACGCCGGTCGTTCGGGGCGACAAGATCCCGCGCGGCACCCAGGTCGTCCTGATGTGCTCCGACGGCCCCGAGCCCGTGACGATCCCGACGGTCGTCGGACTCACGCGGGACGAGGCGCTCGCCGCCCTGTCCGCGGCGGGGCTGCAGGTCTCCGAGAGCGCGGCGTACCACCCGGACGTCCCCGCCGGCATCGTCAAGGTCCAGGACCCGGCCGGCGGCGTCGAAGGCCACCGCCTCGACACCGTCGCCATCATCGTCTCGCTCGGCCCGGAGCCCGCGCCGGAACCGGTGAGCGTGGTCATCCCGAGCAGCGTCGTCGGCATGACGAAGTTCCCGGCGCTGGACCTGCTGGGGCGCAAGGGCTTCGACGCGCGGTACGAGCGCGGGACCTGCACCGTCGAGTGGGCGCAGTGCGTCGTCGCCAAGACGGTTCCGGCCGCGGGCACGAGCCAGCCCAAGGGCTCGAAGGTCACCATCTGGCTCGCGAACCCTGCGGGGACCACCACCGGCTCGGCGGTGATCCCGGCGAACGTCGTCGGCATGACGAAGTTCCCGGCGCTGGACCTGCTCTCCGCCTCCGGCTTCACGGCGCAGTACCAGCGCAACACCTGCACCGTCGACTGGGCGCAGTGCGTCGTGGAGTACACCGTCCCGGCGGCGGGCACGAGCCAGCCCAAGGGCTCGATCGTGACGATCTGGCTGACCAACCCCGCGGGCGTCGACACGAGCCCAGTCGTCATCCCGACGAGCGTGGTCGGCATGACGAAGTTCCCGGCGCTGGACCTGCTGGCCGCGTCCGGGTTCACGGCGACGTACGAGCGCAACACCTGCACGGTGGAGTGGGAGCAGTGCGTCGTGGAGTACACCGTCCCGGCGGCGGGCACCTCGCAGCCACGCGGCTCGACGGTGACCATCTGGCTGCGCGACCCCGCGTAGCACCCACACGCCCAGGCGCACCCGGGAACGAACGGAGCGGCCCGTGACCACCGGTCACCGGCCGCTCCGTCGTCCGCGAACGCTCAGATCCCCTGGATCATCTCGGCGACCTGGAACGCCATCTCCAGCGACTGCTGGTGGTTCAGCCGCGGGTCGACGAGCGTCTCGTAGCGCCGCGACAGCGCGTCCTCGTCGATCTCCTCCGAGCCGCCCAGCACCTCGGTGACGTCGTCGCCGGTGAGCTCGACGTGCAGGCCACCGGGAACCGAGCCGACGGAGCGGTGCGCCTCGAAGAACCCGCGCACCTCGTCCAGCACGTCGCTCAGGCGGCGGGTCTTGTACCCGGACGCCGACGAGATCGTGTTGCCGTGCATCGGGTCGCACACCCACGTGACGGGACGGCCCGACGCGTGGACCTTCTCCAGCAGCGGCGGCAGGGCCTCGCGGATCCGCCCCGCACCCATGCGGGTGATGAACGTGAGCCGGCCCGGCTGCTCGCTCGGGTTGAGCTTGTCCATCAGGGCGAACGCGTCGTCGGCCGTCGTCGTCGGGCCGAGCTTGACGCCGATCGGGTTCCGCACGCGCGAGAGGAAGTCCACGTGCGCGCCGTCGAGCTGGCGGGTGCGCTCCCCGATCCACAGGAAGTGCGCCGAGCAGTCGTACGGCGTCCCGGTCCGTGAGTCGATCCGCGTGAGCGGCCGCTCGTAGTCGAGCAGCAGCGCCTCGTGGCTCGCGAAGAACTCCACGCTGCGCAGTGAGTCGAAGTCCGCCCCGCACGCCGCCATGAAGCGCATGGCCCGGTCGATCTCGCCCGCGACCTGCTCGTACGCGGAGTAGGCGGGGTTCGCCGTGAAGCCCCGGTTCCACTCATGCACGCGACGCAGGTCCGCGAAGCCACCCGTCGTGAACGCACGGATGAGGTTCAGCGTCGCCGCCGACCGGTGGTACGCCTCCACGAGCCGCCGCGGGTCGGGAACCCGCGCGTCGGGCGTGAAGTCGTGGCCGTTGATCGCGTCGCCGCGGTACGCCGGGAGCGTGACGCCGTCGCGCTCCTCGAGGTCCGCGCTGCGCGGCTTGGCGTACTGCCCGGCCATCCGGCCCATCTTGACCACCGGCAGGCTGGCGCCGTACGTGAGCACGACAGCCATCTGGAGGATGGTCTTGATCTTGTTCCGGATCGTGTCGGCCGTCGCCTCGGCGAACGTCTCGGCGCAGTCGCCGCCCTGGAGGACGAACGCCTCGCCGCGCGCGGCGGCCGCGAGCCGGCCCGTGAGCACGTCGGCCTCGCCCGCGAACACGAGCGGCGGCAGGGCCGCGAGCTCGCGCCCGACTGCCGCCAGCGCGTCCTGGTCCGGCCAGGCCGGCTGCTGGCGCGCCGGCAGGGTGCGCCAGGCGTCGAGCCCCTCGACGACGCCCGGCGCCGCCTCGACGCTCACGAGCTCGCCGGGACGAACGGCTGCCCGATGTCGGCGAGCAGCGCGCGGAACCACTGCTGCTGGACGTCGAACGGCTTGCCGCCGGCGATGCGCGGGAAGGCGATCGCCTTGAGCCGGTCGCCGTCCTCCTCGTCGTGCCCGATGACGCCGGCCTCGCCCTTGAGGGCGCACTCGACCGCCAGGTCCGTCATCGACTTGATGAGGCGCAGGTCCTCGGCGTTCGCGGCCGCGGCGCGCGAGTAGTAGCCCGACTTCTGGACCATGACCTTCTCGGCGCCGAGCTTCGCGGCGAACTGCTTGGCGAACCACTGGCCCGGGTTGATCGTGTCGAGGGCGACGTGGCCGAACGCGTCGCGCTGCACCGTCTCCCCCGCCGCCTCGAGCTGGGCGACGATCTCGTGCATGCCCGCGCCCTCGGACAGGAAGATGTTGACGTTGCCGATCTCGTCCATCACGGCGCGCAGGCGCTCGGCCTCGGCGTCGATGTCGATCGCGAGCTCGGGGACGAAGACGGCGTGCACGTCCCACCGCTCCTTGGTCAGGCCGATCCCGGGCACCCACTTCTGGGTGTCGAGCCACTCGCGGTACTTCACGGCCGTCGCGCCGGTCAGCCAGCCGCAGTGCCGGCCCATGACCTCGTGCACGATGAGCATGCGCGGGCCGGACCGGTGCTCGCCGATGATGTTGCGGGCGAAGCCGGCGCCCTGCTCGGCGGCCGTCCAGGCGCCCAGGGACTGCCGGATCGGCACCACGTCGTTGTCGATCGTCTTCGGGAGGCCGACGACGGTCAGGTGGTAGCCGTTCTCCTCGAGGTACGCGGCGAGGTCGGCGGCGGTGGTGTTCGTGTCGTCGCCACCGATCGTGTGCAGGACGTCGACGCCGTCGGCCTTGAGCTGCTCGGCCGCGACCTGCAGCGGGTCCTGACCCTCCTGCACCAGGCCGCGCTTGACGCAGTCCTTGACGTTGGTCAGCTTGACGCGGGAGTTGCCGATCGGGCTGCCGCCGAACCGGTGCAGGATGCCTGCGTTCGCGCGGGTCTCGTCGTCGATGACGATCTTGTCGCCGCGCAGCAGGCCGTAGTAGCCGTGCGTGTAGGCGATGATCTCGATCTCGGGGGCGATCTCGGTGTACCGCTCGATCAGGCCACCGATCGCGGACGACAGGCACGGCGCGAAACCGCCGGCGGTCAGCAGGGCGACACGGCGAACCGTCATGGCACGACACCTTCCGTTGAGTTCTGGTCCGGGCCGAGCGGCCCGCCCGGGGGCGGCGACGACGGCGCTCCGGTGGCTCCGCGCGCACGTGGCGCGGACGGCGACATCCTACTGAGGCTGCTCCGGGACCTCGGGCGGTACCGGAACCTGGACGTCCGGGGCCGTCCGGCCGCCCGGGGCGCCGTGCCCCTGCTCGGCCGACGGGACCTCCTCGGCCCGGTGACCTGCGGCGATGCGGGCCTTGGCGGTGGCCGCGTACATGTCGACGTACTCCTGACCGGACAGGCTCATGAGGGCGTACATGATCTCGTCGGTGACCGAGCGCAGGATGAACCGGTCGTGCCCCATGCCCTGGTACCGCGAGAAGTCCATGGGCTCGCCGATGACGATCCCGACGCGCAGCGGCTTCGGGATCACCCGACCGAGCGGCTGGGCCTTGTCCGTCCCGATCATGGCGACAGGGACGACCGGTGCGCCCGAGTCCAGTGCGAGGCGCGCGACGCCCGTCTTGCCGCGGTAGAGGCGTCCGTCGGGGCTGCGGGTGCCCTCCGGGTAGATGCCGAAGATCCCGCCCTCCTCGAGGACCTGCAGGCCAGTCCGCAGGGCGGCCTCGGACTGCTTGCCGCCGCTGCGGTCGACCGGGATGGTGCCCACGCCGCGGAAGAAGCCGGCCTTGAGGCGGCCCTTGAGGCCCCGACCGGTGAAGTACTCCTCCTTGCCGATGAAGCGCACCTTCCGTGGGAGCTTGATCGGCAGCACGAACGAGTCGATCACGGCGAGGTGGTTGCTCGCGAGGATCACCGGGCCGTCGGTCGGCACGTGCTCCGCCCCGCGGATCCACGGCCGGAAGAACGCGCGCAGCAGCGGCGCGGCGATCGCGCGCATCACCCAGTAGAACAACCGGTCACCTCCACCGGGCCGTGCGACGCCGTGTGCGCGCGCACGCCCCCGCCGACTCTAGAGTGCTCTGCATGCCGCCACGTCCGCACGACGCCGACGAGCCGGACGAGGTCCACCCGGACGACGCCGTCCCGGACGACCCCGACGCGGCCCCGGCACAGGAGCTCGAGGACGCCGACGTCGAGGCACGCTGGGCTGGCATCGTGAGCACGCTGTCCTCCCCCGACCCCCGGTCCTGGGCGCCCGACCCGGCGGTCGAGGAGGCCGAGAACCACTTCGTCCCGCCCGACCCGGGCCCCGTGCTCGGCGGCGACCCGCTGCTGACCATGGCCTGGGTGGCGGTGGTCGGCGTGCCGCTGCTGCTCATGGCCGCCGTGATCGCCTGGCGGGACATCCCCACGATCGTGCTCCAGATCGCCGGCGTCGTGTTCCTCGCGGGCGCCGCTCTCCTGCTGTGGCGCATGCCGCGCGACCGCGACGACGACGCGGGGCCCGGCGCCGTCGTCTGAGGCGTGGTTCCCGGCCGTCAGTGCCGGGCGAGGTCGGCGGCGCCGACGATGCCCGCCTCGTTGCCCATCGCGGCCAGCTCGGTGCGTGCCTCCGGGTGGTAGCCGCGGGCCGAGAGGTGCTCGGAGAACGCCGCGCGGGCCGGCAGGAGGACGAGGTCACCCGCGGCGGCGACGCCGCCGCCGAGCACGAACAGCTCCGGGTCGAGCACCGCCGCGAGTGACGCGCAGGCCTCGCCGACCCAGCGACCCAGGTCGGCCAGCAGCTCGACGGCGAGCGGGTCGCCCGCCAGGGCCGCCTTGGTGACGAGCGGTCCCTTGATGGCCGTGGGGTCGCCATCGGCCAGAGCGATGAGGTTCGCCGCCCGCACCGGGTCGGCCACGGCGACGGCGCGGGCCTCCCGGCCGAGGGCGGACCCCGACCCGTACTGCTCCAGGCAGCCGCGCTGGCCGCAGCCGCAGAGCTCGCCGTCCGGCACGAGGCGCATGTGGCCGAGCTCCGCGGCGACGCCCCACGTGCCGAGGATCAGCCGCCCGCCCGCGATGACGGCGCCGCCGACGCCCGTCCCGAGGGTCAGGAGCACCATGTCCTGGACCTGCCGACCGACGCCGAACCGGAACTCCGCCCAGCCCGCCGCGTTTGCGTCGTTCTCGACGACGATCGGCAGGTCGAGGCCCAGGCGCTGCGCGACACGATCGCGCAGCGGGTGGTCGCGCCAGGGCAGGTTCGGCGTGAAGCGGACGGTCGCCTGGTCGGCGCCGATGAACCCGGGAGCCGCGAGTCCGATGGCGCCGACCTCGTACTCGGCGGCGAGCTCGAGGCACGCGTCGGCGATGGCAGCGTCGAGCGCGTCGACGTCGAGCCCCCGGCTCTTGCGCTTGGTCTTGGCGACGATCCGGCCGTCGTCGTCGACGACTCCGGCGGCGATCTTGGTGCCGCCGATGTCCACTCCGATTGCGTGCATGGGGTTGGTTTCCTCGGCGGTCGTCGGGGCAATCCAGGGGGTCGGGTGGGCCGCTCGGGTGAAACAGGCCGACTCCTCGGGGAAGGCTACCGACATCCCGGGGCCGGGTGCCGGGATGATCGACGACGCGCGGGCGGTTACATTCAGGTCTTCATCCGTCTGCCGAGGGAGTCAGCATGGATCAGTTCGCCGTCCCCGCGGTGGTGCCGGCCGACCCGGCCGCCAGCATCCCGGGCCTCCTGGCCGCCCGCGTCACCGCCTCAGGGGACCAGCCCTTCGTCGAGCACAAGGAGACCCCTGACGGCCCCTGGCTGCCCGTGACCGCGCGCGAGTTCGACGCGCTGGCCACCAGGGTCGCCAAGGGACTCGTGGCCCGCGGCGTCGCCCCGGGCCAGTCCGTCGGCATCATGAGCCGCACCCGCTACGAGTGGACGATCCTCGACTTCGCCACGTGGCTCGCCGGGGCGGTGCCCGTGCCGCTGTACGAGACGTCGTCCGCGGAGCAGGTGCACTGGATCCTTTCCGACGCCGACGTCCGGCTCCTGGTGGTCGAGACCGCGCACCACGACGAGGTGGTGCGTCAGGTCCGTGACCAGGTCCCCGGCCTCGGCGACGTGCTGGTGCTGGAGCAGGGTGCCATCGACACCCTCGTGGCGGACGGGGCGGACGTCCCCGACGAGGAGATCGCCCGGCGCCGGACGACCGCCCGAGCCGCCGACCCGGCCACGATCATCTACACGTCGGGCACGACCGGCCGTCCCAAGGGCGTCGTCCTGTCCCACGGCAACTTCGTCGACCTCTCGCTCAACGCGGTCGCCAAGCTGGGTGCGCAGGTGTGCCCACCGGGCTCGCGGACCCTGCTCTTCATGCCGCTCGCCCACGTCTTCGCGCGCTTCATCGAGGTGCTCGTGGTGCCTGCCGGGGCGGTCCTCGGCCACACGCCCGACACCAAGAACCTCGTCGCGGACCTCGGCACGTTCCGCCCGACGTTCATCCTGTCCGTGCCGCGCGTCTTCGAGAAGGTCTACAACTCGGCCGAGCAGAAGGCCGCCGCCGGCGGCAAGCGCGGCATCTTCCAGCGCGCGGCCAAGACCGCGATCGTCTACTCGCGCGCCCTGGACACGCCGAAGGGCCCCAGCCCGTGGCTGCGCCTGCAGCACAAGGTCGCGGACGTCCTCGTCCTGCACAAGCTCCGTGCGCTCCTCGGAGGCCAGGCGGCCTGGGCCATCTCGGGCGGTGCACCCCTCGGTGAGCGCCTCGGCCACTTCTACCGCGGCATGGGCCTGACGATCCTCGAGGGCTACGGCCTCACGGAGACCACGGCCCCGACGAACGTCAACGTGCCGGAGAGCGTGAAGATCGGGACGGTCGGTCCGCCGCTGCCCGGGACAGCCATCCGCATCGCCGACGACGGCGAGATCCTCGTCAAGGGCGTCCAGGTCTTCGGCGCGTACCACAACAACGACGCGGCCACGGCCGACGCGGTGCGCGACGGCTGGTTCCACACCGGCGACCTCGGCTCGCTCGACGAGGACGGCTGCCTTCGGATCACCGGCCGGAAGAAGGAGATCATCGTCACCGCCGGCGGGAAGAACGTCGCCCCTGCCGTGCTCGAGGACCGCCTGCGCGGCCACCCCCTGGTGTCCCAGGTCGTCGTCGTGGGCGACGCGAAGCCGTTCATCGGTGCACTGGTCACCCTCGACGCCGAGGCCCTGCCCGGCTGGCTCGCGACGCACGACCTGCCGGAGATGGACGTGACCGCGGCCGCCGAGAACCCGCGCGTGCGGGCCGCGCTCGACCGCGCCGTGGAGCGGACGAACCGGGCCGTGTCCCGGGCGGAGTCGATCCGCAAATACACCGTCCTCACCACCGACTTCACGGTGGAGAACGACTACCTGACGCCGTCGCTCAAGGTGCGCCGCGAGCGGGTGCTCAAGGACTTCACGGCCGAGATCGAGGCCCTCTACTCGGACGTGCCGCAGAGCACCAGCGTCTGAGCACACGAGCGGCCTGCGGGCCGGCGGCGGGGAGCCCGGCACCCCGGCACCGGCCCGCAGTGCCGTCCGGGCACCCGGTCAGACGACGCGCCGCAGGCGCAGGGGCGGGACCAGCCCCGAGCTCGCCAGGACACCGATGGCGCCCTGCTCGGCCGCGTCCAGCTCGACGCGTCCCACGGGCACGGCGTCGGGCGTCGGGACCCCGGCGTCCGCCGCCGCGACCGCCGGCGCGCTGGGCCGCACGGGCACGGTCAGGAACGTCACCACGCAGTCGGCGCAGGCGTCGCCGCGGACCGCGCACTTACCGCAGTCGATGATCATGCGGCCACGGTAGGACCTACCTCCGACATCGGTCGCGCCGCTGACCTGCGCCCACGTGCCGGGCGCCGACGCCCCCGGCGTGGGACGCGCCGGGCTGTCGGTGGCCGGCACTACCGTCGGGCCATGCTCGGCACCGGCCTGACGCCCCCGGCCGGTGCCGCGTCTGCGTCGGCGGCGCGCCCGGCCCGGACCCTCCCGAGCGTGCCCACACCCGTGCAGCCGACGCTCGAGGACGTGGGCACGCCGCTGTCGGCCGTGACGTTCGTCGTCGTCGACCTCGAGACCACCGGCGGCACGCCCGCGACGGCGGGCATCACGGAGATCGGCGCGGTGAAGGTGCGCGGCGGCGAGCTGCTCGGGGAGTTCCAGACGCTCGTCGACCCGGGCGGGCCCGTCCCGGCCTTCATCGCCGCGCTGACCGGGATCAGCACCTCCATGGTCCGCGGCCAGCCGCGCATCGAGCAGGTTCTCCCCTCGTTCCTGGAGTTCATCCGCGGAGCCGTGCTCGTCGCGCACAACGCGCCGTTCGACATCGGCTTCCTCAAGGCCGCGGCGCGCGAGCACGGCTACCAGTGGCCCGGCAACCAGGTGGTCGACACGGTGGCGCTGGCCCGGCGTGCCGTCTCGCGCGAGGAGGTGGCCAACCACAAGCTGTCGACGCTGGCGGCCTTCTTCCACGCCACGGTCACGCCGGAGCACCGCGCCCTGGCGGACGCCCGCGCGACGGTCGACGTCCTGCACGGCGTCCTCGCGCGCCTGGGCCCCCTGGGGATCACGCACCTTGAGGATCTCGCGACGGCGGCGGACCCCGTGCCCGCCGTCCGTCGCCGCAAGCGCCACCTCGCCGACGGCCTGCCCGACGCCCCGGGCGTCTACCAGTTCCGCGGCGCGAACGGCGAGGTGCTCTACGTCGGGACGGCCACCTCGATCCGCAACCGGGTGCGCAGCTACTTCACGGCCGCCGAGCACCGGCGGCGGATGAACGAGATGGTGGGCCTGGCCGAGCAGGTCGTCCCGATCGTCTGCGGCACGGTCCTGGAGGCCCGCGTGCGCGAGCTCCGACTCATCGCCGAGACCTCCCCGCGCTACAACCGGCGGTCCCGCGCCCCCGAGCGGCTGCCCTGGGTGCGCCTGACCGCCGAGCCGTACCCTCGGCTGTCGATCGTGCGCCAGGTGCGGGCCGACGGCGGCCCCCGGCCCGGCGAGGCCGAGGCCCACATCGGGCCCTTCGCCAGCCAGGCGGCCGCCCAGGCGGCCCTGGAAGCCCTCCAGGCGGCCTTCCCGCTGCGCCAGTGCACCCGGCGGCTCCCCCGGGTGCCCGACGTCGGCGCGAGCGCCTGCGCGCTGGCCGACATGGGCAGGTGCGGGGCGCCGTGCACCGGCGGGCAGGACGCGCAGGACTACGGCGCGCTCGTCACCCGCGTCCGCCGCGCCATGCTCGACGACCCTGCCCCGGTCGTGCAGGTGCACGCCGCGCGGATCGCGACGCTGACGGCCGCGGAGCGGTTCGAAGAGGCCGCCGAGTGGCGGGACCGGCTCGACGCCTTCCTGCGGGGCGCGGCACGCGCGCAGCGGTCGCGCCGGATCGCGCACCACGCCCAGCTGGTCGCCGCCCGCCCGCACGAGCCGGGCGGGTGGGAGGTCGTCGTCGTCCGGCACGGCCGACTGTGCGCCACGGTCACGACGCCGCCCGGCGCGGACCCCCGGCCCGCCATCGACGCCCTGCTGGCGACGGCCGAGGAGGCGGTTCCCCCGACACTGCCCGCGTCCGCCGCGAGCCCCGAGGAGACGGACATCGTGCTGCGCTGGCTCGAGCAGCCGGGCGTCCGACTGGTCGAGGTGGGCGAGGGCTGGGCGTGTCCGGTCCGAGGCGCGGAGGCCTACCGGGACCGGTCGGGCGGACCCGCCGGCCTCGCCGCCGCGCTCCGCCGGCTCGGCGGGTCCGACGCAGGCGCGCACTCCGCGGCATGATGGGCACCACGCAGCACCAGACCCCGGAGGGCCAGCGACCATGATCACCGCGATCGTCCACATCGACACCGACCCCGGCCGCATCCCGGAGATCGCCGCCGAGGTGGCAGAGGTCGCCGGCGTCTTCGAGGTCTACTCCGTCACCGGCGAGGTCGACCTCATCGCCATGGTGCGCGTCAAGGAGCACGAGCAGCTCGCCGACGTCATCGCGGACCGCATCAGCAAGGTCGAGGGCGTGCTGCACACGCAGACCTACATCGCGTTCCGGTCGTACTCCGCCCACGACCTCGACGCGGCCTTCGCCCTCGGCCTCGAGGACTGAGCGCCCGAGCCGGCGCGATCGGAGCGCTGCCGGTCGGACCCCTGCCGATCGAGCCGCCGGCCTGCGCGGCGCCGGGAGGTCAGCCGGCCTGTGACGCGGCGACCCAGCGGTCGAGCACGGCGGCGGCTCGTCCGTCGTCCACGGCCGCGGCCGCTGCGGCGACCCCCGCCCGGAGGCGCTCGGCGAGCGTCCCGACCCCGGTGCCGGGGGTCGATCCCTCGGCCACGAGCGCGGCGGCGGCGTTGAGCAGCACGGTCTCGCGGACGGGCCCCCGCTCACCGGCCAGGTAGCGGCGGACGACGTCGGCGTTGACGGCCGGCTCCCCACCGCGCAGGTCGTCGATCGTGACGGGGTCGAGCCCCACCTCCGACGCCGCGTCGAGCTCGTGCTCGGTGACGGCCCCGTCGCGAACCCACCAGATCTGCGACGGCCCCGCGGGTGCCAGCTCATCGAGACCTTCCGGCCCACGGAAGACCAGCCCGGACGTGCCACGCGCCGCGAGGACGCCCGCCATCAGGGCGGCCATCCGCGCGTCGGGCACGCCGATCGCGACAGCACCGGGCTGCGCCGGGTTGGTCAGCGGGCCGAGGAAGTTGAAGACCGTCGGCACGCCGAGGCCCTTGCGGACGGGGCCCGCGTGCCGCATCGAGGGGTGGAACCGCTGCGCGAAGCAGAAGGTGATGCCGACCTCGTCGGCCAGCTCCGCGACGCGGCTGGGCTCGTGGTCCAGGCGGAGCCCGAGCGCCTCGAGGACGTCCGCGGTCCCCGTCGACGACGACGCGGCGCGGTTGCCGTGCTTGACCACGCGCACGCCCGTGCCGGCGACGGTGAGCGCGGCCATCGTCGAGACGTTCACCGTGTGCTTGAGGTCGCCGCCCGTGCCCACGACGTCGACGCAGCTGCCGGCCACCGAGATCCGGTGCGCATGGGACAGCATCTCGTCGGCGAGGCCGGTGAGCTCGGCCACGGTCAGCCCCTTGGCGCGCAGCGCGACGAGGAAGCCGGCGATCTGCACCGGGCTGGCCTCCCCGGCCATCACCTGGTTCATCGCCCAGCGGGTCTCGGCGGGCGTGAGGTCGCGCTGCTCGATGAGGGCCGTCAGGAGCCGTGGCCAGGTCGTCGGTGGGGCGTCGTTCCCGCCGGCGGGCGACGTGCTCACCGCGTTCCCTCGGCCGGCACCCGCAGCATCCGCGCGACGGTCTCCTGGAGCTCCAGCGGGTCCAGCGGCCGGGCGAGCACGGCGTCGGCGTCGGACCACGAGGCGAGCCAGCGGTCCTCCGGCCGGCCGAGCAGCACGAGCACGGGCGGGCAACGGAACACCTCGTCCTTGAGCTGGCGGCACAGGCCCATGCCGCCCGCCTTGCCGGCCTCGCCGTCGAGCACGAGCAGGTCGAAGCGCTCGGACTCGACGCGGGAGACGACGACGGGCGCCGTGGCGACCTCGACCCACTCGATCCGCGGAAGGTCCTTGGCGGCCCGGTTGCCGACGCCGACGAGCACGGTCTCGCGGGTCTGGGGGTGGTCGCTGTACAGGAGGATCCGGCAGACCGGCTCGACATCGGTGCCCTCGGCCACGTCCCACTCGTCGCGCATCTCGCCTCACTCGTCGTCGTCCGAACTCGTCGCATCTTCCCACGGACCCGGCCGGACCTGGCGGAGGTGGCCGGGGCACGAATGACCCGGCCACAACGTTGATCAAACTCGCCCGCTGCCGATGTAGGCCCTAGGTCCTATCGTCAGCCATAATGGCGGCGTGTCGACAACGACGGCGGCCGCCGCCCGCCCCCACCTGAGCGTGAACCGCCCGAACCCCGTGTCGGTCGGCACCATCGTGTGGCTCGCCAGCGAGCTCATGTTCTTCGCCGGTCTCTTCGCCATGTACTTCACCACGAGGGCCGCGCTGCCGGACCTCTGGGCGGAGCGCACGGCCGAGCTGAACCTGACCTTCGCCGCGATCAACACCACGGTGCTGGTGCTCAGCTCGGTCACCTGCCAGATGGGCGTGTGGGCGGCCGAGCGGTTCCAGCCGCGCCGCGCCGGCTCCCTGTTCCAGGTGAGCCGCTGGGGCATGAACGAGTGGATGACCCTGACGTTCCTCATGGGCGCGGCGTTCATCGGCGGCCAGGTGTACGAGTACGCCGAGCTGGTCCAGCACGGCGTCGCCCTGAACTCCGACCCCTACGGCTCGGTCTTCTACCTGACCACCGGGTTCCACGGCCTGCACGTCATCGGCGGGCTGCTCGCCTTCCTCCTGCTGCTCGGCCGGTCGTTCGCCGCCCGCCGATTCGGCCACCACGAGGCCACGACGGCGATCGTCGTCTCGTACTACTGGCACTTCGTCGACGTCGTCTGGATCGCGCTGTTCGGCGCGATCTACCTCATCCGGTGACCGGGCCGATCCCCAGAAAGCCGAGGACCGCTGCGTGAAGGCGATCGCTGACCGACGGCACCACCGGATGGCCCCGGTGGTGCTCCTCCTGCTCGCGCTCCTCGTCACGGGCGCCCTCTACGCGGTCCTGAACCCCGCGCCCGCCCAGGCCACCGCCGCCGGCGAGGACGACATCGCCGCGGGCGAGGCGCTGTTCCGGACCAACTGTGCGACCTGCCACGGGCCCGGCGGCGAGGGCCGCGAAGGCTTCCCGTCGCTCATCGGCGTGGGCGCTGCGGCCGTCGACTTCCAGGTCTCGACCGGGCGCATGCCCATGCAGGCGACCGGTCCGCAGGCGCCCGCCAAGCCCCCGGTGTTCGACGAGGAGGAGATCGCCCAGCTCGCGGCGTATGTCGCCTCGCTCGCCCCGGGGCCGGCCGTCCCGACCGCCGACCAGGTCGATCCTGCCGCCGGCGACGCTGCCAACGGCATGGCGCTGTTCCGCACGAACTGCGCCATGTGCCACGGCTCGATCGGCCGTGGTGGCGCGCTCACCGAGGGCAAGTACGCGCCGTCGCTGTCCGGCAGCACGCCGACGCAGATCTACGAGGCGATGCTCACCGGCCCCTCGTCGATGCCGGTGTTCAACGACGCGAACATCACGCCCGAGGAGAAGCGCGACATCATCGCCTTCCTCGACGAGCAGAAGCAGGGCTCCCCCGGTGGCACGGACCTGGGCGCCGTCGGCCCCGTGTCCGAGGGTCTGTGGGTGTGGGTCGTCGGCATGGGCCTGCTCCTCGGGGCCGCCGTCTGGATCGGAGCGAAGTCGGCATGAGCACCCACGACCAGCACCAGGGGGAGCTGACCGTCCCGGCGGCCGGTCACGGCGACGTCGCCGAACGGCTCCCGGAGCGCTTCGAGAACCCGGGCCTCGAGCCCCACCGGCCGCGCCTGACCGACGAGGACCCCGCGGCAGCCCAGCGGGCGACGCGGCAGGTCGCCGCGCTGTTTGGCCTCTCGGTGCTCGGCACGATCGGGCTGATCGTGGCCTACGTGCTCGTCCCGCCGGGCGACACCGTCGCGAGCATCCGCACGTCGAACCTGCTCATCGGCGGCGCACTGTTCCTCACCCTCGCCGGCATCGGCGTGGCCGCCGTGCACTGGGCCAAGACCCTCATGTCCGACCACGAGGTCGTCGAGGCCCGGCACCCGCAGAAGAGCACGCCGGAGGTGCGTGAGGCCGCCGTCGCCGCTCTGCGCGACGGTGCCACGGACTCCGGCATCGCCCGCCGCGGCGTCCTCAAGGGCGCGATGGTCTCGGCCCTCGCCCTGTTCCCGCTCTCGCTCGCCGTGCCGCTGATCGGCGAGGTGGGCGGCGACTGGAACGTCGGCGCCTTCCGCCACACGATGTGGAAGCGCGGCGTCCGCCTCACCCGCGACCCCTCCGGCACCCCGATCAAGGCGAGCGACGTCACCGTCGGCTCCGCGTTCCACGTGATCCCCGAGGGACTGCGCGACCAGGAGCACTGGATCGAGGAGAAGGCCAAGGCCGTCGTGCTCATGGTCCGGCTCGACCCGGCGGACCTGAAGTCCGAGCAGGGCGAGGGCTGGTCCTACGACGGCATCGTCGCGTTCTCCAAGATCTGCACGCACGTCGGGTGCCCGGTGGCGCTCTACGAGCAGCAGACGCATCACCTCCTGTGCCCCTGCCACCAGTCGACGTTCGACATCGCCGACGGCGCGCGCGTGGTCTTCGGGCCCGCGAGCCGGCCGCTCCCCCAGCTGCCGATCACCGTCGACGACGACGGCTACCTCGTCGCCCAGAGCGACTTCCACGAACCGATCGGCCCGAGCTACTGGGAGCGCCTCAAGTGAGCCAGAACGGGACCCAGGCTCCCCAGAAGCGGAGCACCGCCGCCGCGGCCGCGACGGCCGACTACCTCGACCAGCGCACGGGCATCGGCCTCGCGGTCAAGAGCTTCGCGCGCAAGGTCTTCCCGGACCACTGGTCGTTCCTCCTCGGCGAGATCGCTCTCTACTCGTTCCTCGTCCTCGTGCTCACGGGCATCTTCCTCACCCTCTTCTTCGTGCCGAGCATGGGCATGACGGTCTACGAGGGCCCGTTCGCGCCGATGAACGGCGTGGAGATGTCCGAGGCTTTCGCGTCCGTGCTCGACATCTCGTTCGAGGTCACCGGTGGCCTGCTCATCCGGCAGATCCACCACTGGGCAGCGCTGCTCTTCATCGCCGCGATCGTCACGCACATGATGCGCGTGTTCTTCACGGGCGCCTTCCGCAAGCCGCGCGAGGTGAACTGGCTCGTCGGCTTCGTGCTGATGCTGCTGGGCCTCGCAGCCGGATTCTCCGGCTACTCCCTCCCCGATGACGTCCTGTCCGGAAACGGCCTGCGCATCGCGGACGGCGTCGCACGGTCCATCCCGGTCGTCGGCAGCTACGCGTCGTACCTGCTGTTCGGTGGCGAGTTCCCCGGTGAGGTGATCATCCCCCGGCTGTACGCGGTGCACATCCTGCTCGTGCCGGGCCTCATCCTCGCGCTGGTGGGCCTGCACCTGCTGCTCGTCGTGCTGCACAAGCACACGCACTACGCGGGCCCGGGGCGCACCGAGCGCAACGTCGTCGGCTACCCGCTCTTCCCGGTCTACGTGGCCAAGGCCGGCGGCTTCTTCTTCATCGTGTTCGCCGTGCTCGCGCTGATGGGCGCGACGATGACGATCAACCCGGTCTGGAACTACGGGCCGTACGACCCGTCGCCCGTGTCCGCCGGCGCCCAGCCCGACTGGTACATGCTCTTCCTCGAGGGTGGCCTACGGCTCATGCCCGGCCAGGGAACCGAGTGGGTCATCGCGGGCTTCACGATCCCGATGAACATCCTCGTGCCCGGCGTGGTCATCCCGGGCCTGCTGTTCACCGTCCTCGGGGCGTACCCGTTCATCGAGGCGTGGGTGACCGGCGACCGGCGCGAGCACCACGTCGCCGAGCGCCCCCGCAACAACCCGGTCCGCACGGGCGTCGGCGTCGCCACGCTGACTGCGTTCATCGTGCTCGTCGTCGCCGGCTCCAACGACATCCTCGCCACGCACTTCGGCCTGTCGATCAACGACATCACCTGGGTGCTGCGCTTCGCCCTGCTGCTGGCCCCGCCCGTCGCGTTCTGGGCGACCAAGCGGATCTGCCTCGGCCTGCAGCGCAAGGACCGCGAGCTCGTCCTGCACGGCCACGAGACCGGGCGCATCGTGCGGTTCGCGTCCGGCGAGTACATCGAGGTGCACCGCCCGCTCGACGAGTACGAGCGCTGGGTGAAGGTGGCGCACGAGCCGAAGCGGCCCGTCGCACTGCTGCCCGCACACGACGAGCGCGGCGTGCGCCGCAAGGGCTACCGTCGCGACGCGCTACGCCACCGGGTCTCACGCATCTTCTTCGAGGACCGCGTGGACCCGGTCACGCCCGCCGAGCTGGCCGCCGCCCAGGCGCACGGCGAGCACGACGTCCTGCTCGCCGTGTCCGCGAGCTCGCCGATCGGCGCGCTGCCGGCCGGCGAGCAGCACGCCGGCGCGACCGTGGAGCGGGGTGCCGACGCGCACGACGGCTGATCATGGGCCAGAGTGGGGAATGACCCGCGCAGCGGCGCGGTTCACGCGAAGGACGACAGTTCGCTATCACCGGAGGATCCATGGCTGAGTACACCCTGCCCGACCTGCCCTACGACTTCGGGGCCCTCGAGCCGCACATCTCCGGCCGGATCATGGAGCTGCACCACGACAAGCACCACGCGGCCTACGTGACGGGTGCCAACCAGACGCTGGAGAAGCTCGCCGAGGCGCGCGACAAGAGCGACTTCGGGTCGGTGATGGGCCTGGAGAAGACCCTCGCCTTCAACCTGGGCGGGCACGTCAACCACTCGGCCTTCTGGCAGAACCTCTCGCCCGAGGGCGGCGACCGCCCCGACGGCGAGCTGGCCGCCGCCATCGACGAGTACTTCGGCTCCTTCGACGGCTTCGCCGCGCAGTTCGCTGCCGTGGCCACCAGCATCCAGGGCTCCGGCTGGGCGATCCTCGCGTGGGACTCCATCGGCCAGAAGCTCATCACGTTCCAGCTCTACGACCAGCAGGGCAACATCCCCCTGGGCGTCGTGCCGATCGTCCTGCTCGACATGTGGGAGCACGCCTTCTACCTGGACTACGTCAACGTCAAGGCGGACTACGTCAAGGCCTGGTGGAACATCGTGAACTGGGCGGACGCCGCCGAGCGCTTCGCACGCGCCCGCACCCAGACCGCGGGGCTCATCGTCCCGTCCCTGTGACGACGGCGTCGTCGCCGCGCACGGCGACGACGCGAGAGGGCCCGGCCGATCTCGGCCGGGCCCTCTCGCGTGCGTCCGTCGGGAGCCTCAGTGGGCGTGCTGCCCGCGGCTGAACTCGAACACCCAGCCGACCAGGGCCAGGGCGCCCAGCACCACGCCGATGCCGACGAGCCACCAGCCGACCGCCAGGCCCAGGAAGACCAGCGACGCCGCACCCGCGCACGCCACCGGCCACCAGCTGCCCGGGCTGTACACGCCCTGCTCGCCGGCGCCGTCGGCGATCTCGCCGAACGGGTCATCCTCGGGCCGCGGGTCGATCCGACGGGCGACGAGGGCCAGGTACATGCCGATCATGCCCACCAGGGCGCCGACGAGGGCCAGGGCGACCACGCCGACCGGCTCCCACTCGCTCCACCAGCCGTAGGCGACGGCCACGAGGACGAAGAACGGCACCAGGGCCCCGAACAGCCGGGCCTCGAACTTCATCGGGCGCTCCCCTCGTCCTCAGCGTCCGGGCGCGGCCGGTCGTCGACGATCGTCGTCGACGACCGCTCCGGGCGCGCGTCGCCCGTGGCGAGCCGCTCGGCCGCCGCAGAGACCTGTCCCCGGCGATCCGCCTCCCAGTCCAGCGGGCTGCCTGCATCGGGCTCCACGTGGTCCATCGCCGCCACCTCGGGGTGGTGCAGGTCGAACGCCGGACGCTCGGACCGGATCCGGGGCAGCGAGGTGAAGTTGTGCCGCGGCGGCGGGCACGACGTCGCCCACTCGAGCGAGTTCCCGTAGCCCCAGGGGTCGTCCACCATGACCAGCGGGCTGCGCGTGCTGCGGTACACGTTCCACAGGAACGGCAGGGTCGACGCGGCGAGCAGGAACGAGCCGACCGTGGAGACCTGGTTCATCCACGTGAACCCGTCCTCGACCGCGTAGTCGCCGTAGCGGCGCGCCATGCCCACGACGCCCAGCCAGTGCTGGATGAGGAACGTCGTGTGGAAACCGAAGAAGAGCAGCCAGAAGTGCCACTTGCCGAGCCGCTCGTCGAGCATCCGGCCGGTGAACTTCGGCCACCAGAAGTAGAAGCCGGAGAACATCGCGAAGACCACCGTGCCGAAGACGACGTAGTGGAAGTGCGCGACCACGAAGTAGGTGTCCGTGACGTGGAAGTCCAGCGGCGGGGAGGCGAGGATGACGCCCGTCAGGCCGCCGAAGAGGAACGTCACCATGAAGCCGATCGCCCAGAGCATGGGCGTCTCGAAGGTGAGCTTTCCTCGCCACATCGTGCCGATCCAGTTGAAGAACTTCACACCGGTCGGCACGGCGATGAGCATCGTCATGAGGGCGAAGAACGGCAGCAGGACGGCGCCCGTGGAGTACATGTGGTGCGCCCAGACGGTCACCGAGAGCGCCGCGATCGAGATCGTCGCGTAGACCAGGCCCTTGTAGCCGAAGATCGGCTTGCGGCTGAAGACCGGGATGACCTCGGAGATGATGCCGAAGAACGGCAGCGCGATGATGTAGACCTCGGGGTGCCCGAAGAACCAGAACAGGTGCTGCCACAGCACAGCCCCGCCGTGCTCCGGGTCGAACACGTGGGAGCCGAACCGCCGGTCCGAGCCGAGTGCGAACAGCGCCGCCGCCAGGGGCGGGAACGCCATCAGCACGAGCAGGCTGGTCACGAGCGTGTTCCACGTGAAGATCGGCATCCGGAACATCGTCATGCCCGGGGCACGCATCGTGATGATCGTGGTGATGAAGTTGACCGCACCGAGGATCGTGCCGAAGCCCGTCAGAGCCAGGCCGAAGACCCAGAGGTCGCCGCCGACGCCCGGGGAGTACGTCGTCGTCGACAGCGGCGCGTACGCGAACCAGCCGAACGAGGCCGCGCCCTGCGGGGTGAGGAAGCCGCCCGCGGCGATGAGGCCACCGAACAGGTACAGCCAGTAGGAGAACGCGTTGAGGCGCGGGAACGCGACGTCAGGGGCGCCGATCTGCAGCGGCATCAGGACGTTCGCGAAGCCCGCGAACAGCGGCGTCGCGAAGAGCAGCAGCATGATCGTGCCGTGCATGGTGAAGAGCTGGTTGTACTGCTCGAGGCTCTGCACGACCTGGATCCCCGGCTCGAAGAGCTCGGCCCGGATCACCAGTGCCATGAGGCCGCCGAGGCAGAACCACACGAACGACGTGACCAGGTACATGTACCCGATCGTCTTGTGGTCCGTGGTGGTCACCAGGCGGACCACGGCGCGGCCGAGGCTGCGCCGGCGCACCGTCGTCAGGGCGGGTGCTGGCTGCGTCAACGCCGTCATCAGGCCTCCCCGGTCGGGATCTTGTCGTCGTCGCCGCGGTTCGTCTCACGGTCGAGCTCGGGGCCGAGGCGACCGGTCTGGCCGGCCTCGCGCAGCTCCTCGATGTGCGCGGCGTACTCCTCGGCGGAGACGACGGCGACGTTGAAGAGCATCCCGGAGTGGAACTCGCCGCAGAACTCGGCGCACTTCCCGGCGTAGACACCCTCGCGGGTGGGCACCACCTGGAACGTGTTCGTCTGGCCCGGGAACATGTCGAGCTTGTACAGGAACGCGGGCACCCAGAACGAGTGGATGACGTCGCGCGACTCCAGCCGGAACTCCACCCGCTCGTTCACCGGCAGGTAGAGCGTCGGCACCTCGTCGAGGCCGTCCTCGTCCGCCGGGCCGTCCGGGGAACCGACGTCGGCGGCGTGCACGCCGGAGTCCCAGACGTCCTCGTCGATGTAGTTGAAGTCCCAGCTCCACTGCTTGCCGTACACCTCGACGACGACGTCGGGCTCGGCGGACACGTCGGTGATCGCGTCGATGTCCCGCGCCGTGTAGACGTACAGCACGCCGATCATCAGGATCGGCAGGACGATGTACATCACCTCCAGCGGCACGTGGTAGCGCAGCTGGACGGGAAGGACGTCGTCGTCCTTGCGCTTGCGGTAGACCGTCACCGCCCACAGGACCAGGCCCCACACGATCACCCCGACGACGAGGGCGGCGATCCACGAACCGGTCCACAGGTTCGTGATCCGCTCGGTCATGTTGGTGACCTCGCCGTCCGAGTAGCCGGGCAGGAAGCCCCGGCCGACCTGCTCGCTCGAGCAGCCGGCGAGCACGAGGGTGCCGCCGGTCACCACCGCTGCGAGACGGGCACGCGAGCGGCGTGGGCGGCTGCGGTCGCTGTCCACACTGACCTCACAATCGACGCGTCGGGCGCGACAGTCTGCGTGCGCGCAAGCCAGGACTTTGGTCCCGGCCGGCACAGCGTACCGCGCGTCTGCGCACGTGTCCGCTCATGATCTTCTTTGGCCTTCAACGCGTGTCGACCCGGTTCTATGCCGGGGCGCTAGCGTGACGGCGTGGACCGGATCTACCTCGACGCCGGCGGGCGCGCGCCCGTCCTGCCAGTGGCCCGGGACGCCTACCTCTCCGCGCTCGACGACGGCTGGGCCGACCCCCGTCGGCTGCACGCCGAGGCCCGTCGCGCCCGCCTTCTCCTCGACGCCGCCCGAGAGGCGCTCGCCGAGGCCCTCGGCGCGCAGCCCCAGGAGATCCGCCTCACTCCCGGCCATACCGCGAGCCTGCACACGGCGGTCCTGGCGACGGCACGGGCCCGACGACGCGCGGGCACGCGGGTGGTGACGTCTGCGGTCGAGCGGGCGGCCCTCCTCGCCGCGGCCCGCCACGTCGACGACGGCGCGACACCGGTGGGCGTGGACCACGCCGGGCGGGTGGACCTCGCTGCCTGGTCGGCCGCCCTAGGGCCCGACGTGGCGCTGGCGGCCCTCCAGCACGCGAACGGGGAGGTCGGCACGCTCCAGCCGGTCGGCGAGGCGCACGAGCTCGCCCGTCGCGCGGGAGTGCCCCTGCTCGTGGACGCGGGGGCCAGCGTGGGTCACGTCCCGGTCGAGCCCGCGTGGGACCTCCTCGCAGCCGACCCCGCGGACTGGGGCTCGGTGCCCGGCGTCGGCGTCCTCGCGGTGCGCACCCGGGTCCGCGCGTCGTTCGCCGGTCCCGAGGACGAGGAGCCGTGGGCTCCCGGGGGCGTGAGCGTTCCGGCCGCGGTTGCGGCCGCCGCGGCGCTGCGCAGCCTCCAGGACCGGCGCGACGAGCAGGACCCGCGTCGGTCGCTCGTCGAGCGGATCCGCGCCAGGGTCGCCGCTGAGGTTCCGCAGGCCGAGGTGGCAGGCGACCCCGTCGCCCGGCTTCCCCACGTGGTGACGTTCTCCTGCCTGTACGTCGACGGCGAGGCGATCGTCGGCGAGCTCGACCGGCGCGGCTTCGCGGTCGGGTCCGGATCGGCCTGTACGTCGAGCACGCTCGAGCCGAGCCACGTGCTCGCGGCGATGGGGGTGCTCACCCAGGGGAACGTCCGGGTGGCGCTGCCACGGGGGGTGGACGCCGCTGCGGTGGACCGGTTCTGCGATGCGGTCCCCCCGGCCGTGGCGCACGCGCGGCGAATGGTCGGGGCCGAGCCCGACTAGTGGCTGACCCGCGCCCACCGGGGCCCGCGTACGCCGGAGGCCCGCGCCGAGACGCAGCTCGGGCACGGGCCTCCGGGACGTGCGGGCACCCGGCACGAGCCGGGCGCGCGGGTCAGGCGAACGAACCGCCGCAGGCGCAGGAGCTGCCAGCGTTCGGGTTGTCGATCGTGAAGCCCTGGCGCTCGATCGTGTCGGCGAAGTCGATCGTCGCCCCCTCGAGGTAGGGCACGCTCATCCGGTCGACGATGACCTCGACGCCGCCGAAGTCGCGGGTCGCGTCCCCGTCGAGCACGCGCTCGTCGAAGTACAGCTGGTAGATCAGGCCGGAGCAGCCGCCCGGCTGCACGGCGACGCGCAGGCGCAGGTCGTCGCGACCCTCCTGGGCGAGGAGCGAGCGCACCTTGTCGGCGGCGACGTCGGTCAGCTCGACGCCGTGGGTAGCGGTCTGGGTCGTCTCGGTCATGCTCTCTCCATCGTCGGGGGCCCGTCGGTCTTTCCAACACACGGTCCGGGCCGGTTCTTCCAGAGTACGCCGTCGGGCGCGGCACGACGCGGGCGCCGCGACATCTGTCGTGAGGATGTCACGCGCCGCGGACGGCGGGCGGGTATTCCGTCCCCCACCGGCCCGGGCGCGGGGTGAAACTCGCGCCTCACGCTCCCCGCGACCACGTCCGCGCGACGCGCTCGACGCGTGCCGCCAGGGTCCCCGCGGGGTCCTCCAGCGACCGCGCAACCTGGTCCGGGCGCTCCGCCACCGCGTACGCGCCGCTGATCCCGGCCGCCCCCCACTCACGCCGGCCGACGAGCACCTGTCCAGCGACGACCACCGTCGGCACGCCGCGCTCGAGCGCCGACGCCGCGACCGCCGACACGACCTTGCCGTGCAGCGACTGCCAGTCGAACGAGCCCTCGCCGGTCACGACGAGGTCCACGTCCGCGACGGCGTCCGCCAGCCCGACGGCGTCGGCCACCACCCGCGACCCCGGCAGGAGCCGCGCCCCGAGCACCGCAAGTCCGAAGCCGAGACCACCGGCCGCGCCCGCCCCCGGCAGGGCCGACCACCGGCGGGC